>JAIOSM010000312.1 GCA_021107575.1 Desulfobacteraceae bacterium
AAAATATATATGGGTGTGGGCTTAGTCTACGGGAGATACAAGAAAAATATTCTGACCCCTCAGAGTTACGTACAGTATTAGTTGATCTTGTCCCAGGTTTAGGGATGAAGCAAGCAAGTATGTATCTTCGAAATGTATCTAACTCATTAGAATTAGCTGTTATTGACTCACACGTTCTAAAGTATATGAGTATTATGAGTTTGATAAAAAAAGTGCCATCTTCAATAAGTAAGGTGCGTTATTTGGCTAAAGAAAACATATTAACGAAATATACAAAAAAGTTTGGTTATCCTGTGGGCTGTGTGGATTATGCTATTTGGATTGTTATGCGCGTTGCGCAAAAGGGCGGATATCTATGAGTATTGTATTATTAGCATCTGGAGGTTTGGATTCCACGCTGTCAGCTGTTTTAGCTGTTGAGCAAGGTTTGGAAGTTTATCCATTGTTTGTTGATTATGGTCAAATAGCTAAAGATCGTGAGCTTAGTGCATGTCGAATTAATTATAAACACTTTGGGCTTCCAGAGCCAAAAGTTGTTAATGTTCAGGGATTTGGTGGGCTCTATCCGAGTGGATTAACCAATGCTAATGTAGATATATTTGAGGATGCTTTTTTGCCTGGGCGGAATATGTTGTTTTTATTAATGGGGACAACATATGCTTGTAATGTTTGTGCAAGCGCAATTTCCATTGGCTTGTTGAGCGAGGAATTAAGCTTATTCCCAGATCAGACAAAAGAATTTCTCATGAAGGCCCAGAGCATTATTTCTATGATGACTGATCGTGAATTGCAGATATTGGCCCCTCTTATGGATTTTACTAAAAGAGATGTAGTCGCTTTGGCAAAAGAGAAAGGTATTATTGGTACTTATTCATGTCATGCGGGTGGCGAAGTCCCCTGTGGAGAGTGTATTGCATGTAAAGAATTTGACTTTTAATTTAGGAGGTGTTTTATGGGTGGAGGAAGTGATAGCGGACGAAGTTCTCTTGGTAATATAAAAAAGCTTGAACAAAAAGCTAAAAAAGAGCTTGAGAAAGGTGTTCGCCGCAACACATTTTTAAGTTTTGATTATGATGATATCGATGAAGTTAATTTGCTCCGTGCTCATGCTAAGAATGAGAAATCAGAGATTGAATTTATTGATCGCTCTGTAAAAGATCCAATTAATAGCGAACGTGCTGAATATATTAAGCAAAAAATAGTTGAGCGTATTCGGCAGTGTTCACAGACTGTTGTTTATATTGCAGACGATACACATAATAGTGGTTGGGTAAAATGGGAAGTTGAAAAAAGCTTGCAACTTGGGAAGGGGATTATAGCTGTTCATAAAGGAGATACACCTCCTTCTAAAATACCTTCATGTATAACAGAGAATGGTATTAAGATTGTGTCTTGGAGTAATCTTTCAAAACATCTTTAAACAAAGGTTGTCAGAGACCGCTTTTATTTCATTTGATTGCTGAATGTACTGGGAGTGGCAAAACAGTTCTTCACCTCGGTTTGTTGGAATTGATCTTACCCCAAAAGAAATGCAGCTATTATTTCTGTGACAAGTTTCTTTTTTACACGGCTTATTTTTTTACTGCTTAATCTATCTTCGTGTTTGGTACCCTCTGTGAGCTGTCGGAGACATTGCTTAAGGTTCTTCGGTGAGATCTCTCAGGGAAATATAATTATCTATTTGACTTTATACTTAATGCGTAATATTCTATACACAATAGTAATTATATGCCGCAGTGTAATATTGGAGGCAAAATGGAAAACCCATTTAACTATAGTAATGTTGTGACAGGCTCTTCTTTTTGTAACAGAAAAAAAGAACAAGCAGACTTACTTGAATTTATTAAAGCTTCGCAAAATGTTTTGCTGTACTCCCATAGACGAACAGGTAAAAGCTCATTAATAAAACAGATTTTTTTGAATATAAAGCAGCAAGCACCTGAAATTGGAACGTTGTATGTCGATCTTTATGGAACGACTTCAGAAAAAGAATTTATCACAAGGGTTTTCCGGCAATTAAATGCCTTGGAGTCGAATACAGACAAACTTTTAAATTTATTAAAAAACAGTATCGACAAACTTTCTTTTCAACTCAGCATTGATCCGGCCTCAAATTCACCAACCATTACTCCTACTTTTAAAGCCACAGAGGAGAGTTTGATTTTAAAAAACCTTATGGCGCTGCTTGAAAAATTGTCAAAGAAAAGAAAAATTGTCATTGTTTTTGATGAATTTCAGGAAGTAGTAAAATACACCAATGCAGACTCATTTGAAAAGTTGTTACGGAGCTATATTCAACAGCATTCAAACATCTGTTATATTTTTTCCGGAAGCCAGCAGCACTTACTTACAGCAATGTTTTTGTCACAAAACAGAGCTTTTTACCAGCAGGCAGCAAGTTACCCTCTCAAGCTGATTGAAACAAAGCATTATATCCCCTGGATGAAGAACCTGTTTAATGGTGGTAATATTGCGATTCAAAAAGGAAAATTAATACAAATTGTCAAACATTTTGAAAATCATCCCATGTATATTCAATTGTTCTGTTTTTTCCTCTGGCAGGAATTAAAACAAACTTCATGGAATGATAAAATCATCAGTAAAATTGAAATCTCAATGATAGAGCAAAAACATCTTGAGTATCAAACCCTTTGGGACAATCTGTCTATCAACCAAAAGAAGACTTTAAAGCTTGTATTGATAAATGATGGCAAAAACCTTTTTGCAGCAGAGGCTTTAACCATGGTTAATATTAAAACGGCATCCATTGTCACTCGATGTCTGAAAAGTTTATCTGATAAAGAAATTATAGTGAAAAATGGACAATATGTAATTGAGGATCTTTTTTTAAAAAAGTGGCTTGCATTAAATGTATAAGCTCATCGAAAGATGTTTTCCATATGAAAATTCTTAAAATAGACCTTAGTACAAATTTAATTAGAGCTGAAGATATTGATAAAACTGTTTATCAAGGTTTTATTGGTGGAAAAGGCATTGCCGGCCATTATTTAAAATCGCATATTACAAAAAACTGGGAAGATCCGACAATGCCGCTTATTTTTATGTGTGGACCATTGGTTGGCACATCTGCTCCTACTTCCGGCAGATCATGTGTGATGTCAAAATCACCATTGACCGGAACAATTTGTGATTCTTCTGTGGGTGGGAGCCTTGGATTTAATATTCGAAAAGCAGGATATGAGGGATTAATAATAACCGGAAAAAGCAACAAGCTTTGTGGGATTGAGATTTATAATGATTCTGCAAAAATTGTCAGTGCCGGAAAATACAAAGGATGGGAAACCGGGAGGCTCTATAACACTCTCAAGGAAAAGGGTTCTGTCGTTTCAATTGGACCTGCTGCTGAAAATGGTGTTTTGTTTTCCAATATTATGATTGATGGCTTTTTTTGTGCCGGGCGTGGTGGATTGGGCATGATTCAAGCTGCTAAAAATTTGAAATATGTTACGGTTAAAGGAACGGGAAAAATTGCTGTTCATGATAAAGCCCTTTTAAAAAAAGCAAGAGAAGACATCTTCCGACTCATTGCAGCATCTCCAATTATTATGGGTGAACATGGCATTACTCATTTTGGAACCGGTGCATTATATGATTTAATTGATAATCGCAGAATGATGCCCACTGACAATTTTAAGAAAACCGTGTTTAAAGGTGCTTCACACTTAAACGCCTTTTCTTATAAAAAAAAATACAATACAAAAAAAACGGGTTGTAAAGGGTGTCACATTCAATGTAAGCGAGTTGGAAAAAACCATGAACATATTCCGGAATTCGAAACCATGTCTCATTTTTCAGCTTTGATTAATAATGACAAAATTGACATTGTGACCGAGGCAAATCAAATTTGTAATGAGCAGGGCATAGATACCATTTCAGCAGCAGCAACCATAGCATGTTATGCTGAAATTACTCAACAGGAATTATCAGGGAATAAGATCATTTCTTTGCTGGGAGATATTTGTAAAAACAGAGGTGAAGGTGCTGTGCTTTCTAAAGGATCATATTATTTTGCAAAAGAGCATGGCAGGCCAGAACTCTCTTTTTCTGTTAAAGGGCTGGAACTTCCGGCTTATGACCCACGAGGTGCATATGGGATGGCATTGGCCTATGCTGTTTCAACCAGGGGAGCATGTCACCTTCGTGCCTATCCAATCAGTCATGAGATTATTCGAAAACCAGTTGCCACAGATAGATTTTCTTTTGAAGGGAAAGCCAGAATTATCAAAATTTCAGAAGATATGAATGCTGTTATTGATTCTTTAACAGCCTGTAAATTTGCCTTTTTCGGTTGTTCTCTCGAAGAATTTGCCATGGCGTACACAGCTGTCACAGGACTTGAAACATCTGCCCACGAACTGATTTCATCTGGTGAACGAATTTATTACAATGAGAGAATTATGAATTGGCAGAATGGATTCACCCGCATTGATGATTCAATTCCTGAACGGTTTTTTAACGAACAAGGCTCCTCAGGAAATAATATTGAAATTCCTTTAATTAATAAAACCATATTTGAGAAAACGCTTTCAGATTACTACAAAATCAGAGGACTCAATGCAAATGGTGAACCGACAGAACAAAAGGCCAACGAGCTGGGATTAACTTTATAAGGGCCATCATGAAAAATTTAATCAATAAATATGAACAAAAATGTATTGTGAATGGTCTTGCATCCCCAAAAGATATTTTTATAGCTGGCTTAAACACTGAGATTGTCTGGAATCAGGATGGCTCTAAAAATAATGACTTAGAAAAAATATTCTCTGCAATAAGTATCAATTCATTGATGTTTGTCAAACCCATGGAGCCTTATTTTTCAATCATTGAATACCTGATTGACAATAGTGAAGGTACAATTTATCCGTCAGATACTGAGACCCGAACATTTCTTCATGATTTACCAATTATTAATGACTTCAATATAGATAAAATTATCCAGAAATTGAAACAACGCAAATGTGTTATTGTAAAAGGAGAAGGAATTATTACCTGGGGAAGCATAACACCTGAACAGGCCTACATCTTTTTCAGCTGTGTCTGCTTTACCTGTTTTGTTAAGTTTTTTGTTGATTGTTTAAATGATCATAGAAAAGGAAATTTAACAGAAAATCAATCTGATGTTTTAAAAAAATCAATCAATCTATTGGATAAAATCAATCCTGACTTTACACCACTCAAAACAGAGATTAGAACAGAAAATGATGTTTATAAAGCAATTTCTGAAGCAGGGCGGATAGTGGTTGATTATCATTTGGTTGACTCTTTTTTTGGTAATGTTTCTTATAAACAGAACAATATTTTATATATCAGTCAAACCGGCTCTTCTCTTGATGAATTAGCAGGCTGTGTAGATCCCTGTCCTTTGGATGATTCAGCTTGTTCCAGTATTACTGCATCCAGTGAATTTTCTGCTCACAAAGAGATTGTACTAAACAACCCTGATATCAAAGGACTGCTCCATGGCCATCCAAAATTCACAGTGATTATGTCCATGTATTGTGAAAAAGAGGACTGCACCCTATTGGGCCAATGCCATATTAAATGTCCTGAAATCCGGCATATTTGTAATATCCCAATAGTTTGCGGCGAAGTTGGAACTGGAGTTTATGGTTTATGTAATACACTTCCTAAAGCCATTAAAGGTAAAAAGGCGGTTATTGTTTATGGGCATGGTGTCTTTGCTTCTGTTAATGATGATTTCAATAATGCATTTAAGGCCATGATTGATATTGAACAAATGTGTAAAGATAAATATTTTGACTTGCTTGGCTTGCAATAAGACTCCAAGTCCTTAGGGAACGATGGTTTGATTTTGTTTTTTGATCAGGGTAATATTTTTTTTTATAGAGTTTTTATAAGGATTTTGACCATGAATGATAACAGAGTAGCAATTTACAAGTATAAAAGAGGCAATGAAGTAGTAAAAAAAGTGGTTGAACGTGCTAATGCTTTTGAACACCTTCCTAAAAATGCAAAAGTTATAATTAAACCCAATATCGTTGTGTGGCTTAACGGGC
>JAIOSM010000257.1 GCA_021107575.1 Desulfobacteraceae bacterium
TGTTAAATATTGAAAATATAGCACTTATGCAAAACGTTATCATATGTGAAATATATTCAGAAGGAGATTTGCACATGTTAGATAAAGAAATTAACAAAAAAAAACATTAACTCATGTAGCGATGTGTTTTTGTATCATTTATTAATTATTTCTATTTGTTTTATGCAATAAATTGGCAAGTACTTAATAGAGCATCTATTATTCCTTTTGATTCGATGGGAAGGATGGTGATAGTTTTTACATTTTTAGTGCTTTTTATTAATAGCTCAGACAACCGCTTTTTTAGAAACATTGGGATAAAGCCTATTTCTTTTTGGGGTATTTGGGTTGTTTATTCACTTCTCAACTCTTTGTTGCATGGAGGGCCTGATATGTTTTTTTGGTTTGTGTTAAAGAGTCTTTTTATGCCATTTGTGGTTATGTTAGTAAGTTTTTTTGAATGTTCCAAAAAGCAAGATGTATTAATTATAGTTGTATTTTTAAGTTTGTTGTGCTATTTATTTTTTGGATATACAACACTTACAATTACAGATATCCAAACTAGAGCTGAGTCTGAAAGTGTGGGTAATTTATATTCAATTACCAGTGTTTTTATTTTATTCTTCAGTTCCTTATGGTTTGTGAGGAAAAAAAGAAATATGTCATCATTGTTAATTCTACTTGGGTTATTTATAATTACATTTGTAATTATCATTGTTATTGGAACCCGAAAAGTGTTTGGTGCAGGCATTATTATGCTTATTTTCTTTATTTTCTCTAAGGTTAATTTGAAATCCATTAAGAATTACTTCCTCATTATCAGTCTCGTGGTTTTAAGTATTACAGGTTGGTATTACATAATGGAAAATACAATTATGGGTGTTCGAATGGAATATCTGGAAAAACAACAGTCTCAAACAATTCATGGTGCACAATGGTTAAGTGTTTTTGGTGATAGGGCTACACATTATTATTACGGTTGGAAAATGTTTATGCAACATCCAATAACGGGCATAGGTTTACAAAATTATGCAAATAAAAGCGGAACCAAAATAGCTTTGCATACTGAATACATGGTACAGCTTTGTGAATGTGGTTTGATAGGTTTCACCCTATATATGAGTTTTTTAATATGGATGGGAAAAAGATTAATACGTGTATTAAAAAATAATTTCAAAAACATTAGTGTTACTATATGTCTAACAGGTGGATTTGTAATGATGCTGTTTATGAATTTTACTGCGTGGTCTTATAATTTCCCTATTTATTTTGTCTGTTACGGAGTAATTATTTCTATGATAAAAAAATTAGATTATGAAAGTAGCCATATATCACAATCCGTCGTCGTTTAGCACCAGATGGATTGAATATTGCAAAAGTAATAAAATTGATTATAAATTAGTTAATCCTTATGCTTCGGATATCATAGGGCAACTTAAAGATTGCGATGCATTTTTGTGGCATATTTCCCAGATTGATTATCGCGACATGCTATTTGGAAAACAGTTACTATATTCCGTTAAGCAAATGGGCTTAAAAGTGTTTCCCGATTTTAATACGTCATGGCATTTCGATGATAAAGTAGGCCAAAAATATTTGTTAGAAGCTATGGGCGCTCCATTTGTTCCAAGCTACGTGTTTTACACGAGAGGAGAAGCTTTGAAATGGATTAAGCAAGTTTCTTTCCCAAAGGTGTTTAAGTTACGGGGAGGTGCCGGAAGCAAAAATGTGTTTTTGGTAAAGGACAAAAAAAAAGCCTTCCGGTTAGTTAAACGTGCATTCAGTAAAGGTTTTCGTCAAACTAATGTTATAAGAGAAATTAAAGAAAGAGCCAGAAAACGAGGAGCTACAAAATTCAAATATTTTATTGTGTTAACAAGGGCTGTTGCTTCTTGGGTTTTACCTGTAAACAACAATATGAAGACTTTTGAAAGTATGCATGGACGTGAAAAAGGGTATGTTTATTTTCAGGATTTCATTTCAAACAATACCTTTGACATACGTGTGGTTGTAACCGGTAACAAAGCTTTAGCTATTAAAAGAATGGTGCGAAAAGATGATTTCAGAGCATCTGGAAGTGGATCTATAATTTATGAGAAGAACCAAATAGATGAAAGGTGTATTCAAATATCGTTTGAAATCAATCGAAAACTGCAAACACAAAGCATAGCATTTGACTTCATCTTTGATGAAAACAACAAGCCTCTCATTGTTGAAATTAGTTATGGATATATGTATTCCGGATATGATGCTTGCCCTGGTTATTGGGATGAGAATGTAAACTGGCACGAGGGAAGTTTTAATCCACAAAATTGGCAAATCGAAAATCTGATTTCTAAATAACTATAAAGCACTTTTTTTTATTATGCGAATAGGATTCATATTGGGTGCATTTGGTTGCGGTGGACGGGCAAGAATGCTAAGTTGTTTAATGAATGAATTGAGCAATAAAGGACATAATATCTTCGCGTATTTTTATGACAAACAATGGAAATCAAATATATATAGTGGTTTCCATTATTTTAAAATAAATTCGGGGTTTAGAAATATTATAAAATCAGTAAAAGAGTTGACAGCTATCATAAAGTCAGACGATATTGATTGTATGTTAACTATTGATCAACGTTTGGCAGAAAAGCTCTCACTAATTTCTCTTTTATTAAATATTCCAATAATTTTATCTGAAAGAACTGATCCGAAAAGAAAGTACACAAAACTTAATAGCAGATTACATCGATTGTTAGAAAAATTATGTTTTTATTTTGCTGACGGAATTGTATTTCAAACTGAAACAGCTAAGAACCACTACATTAAACATATTAGAAATAAAAGTATCGTAATTCAAAATCCCATTTTGGATGATAGATTACCTTTCGTGGATTATAATAAAAGAAAAAAAAAAATTGTAATTACAGCAGCTTTATTAGAAGTAAAAAATGTTCAACTTTTAATAGACTCATTTTCTGAAATAGATACAAATGAATATGAGTTGAAAATATACGGTGATGGATTATTAAAAAAACAACTATCTAAATCCATAAAGCAACATAAAATGGAACATAAAATATTTCTGATGGGAAATGTTGAAAGTGTTGTTGATCATATTGCAAATGCAAGTATTTTTGTCCTTTGTTCAAACCTTGAAGGTATGCCCAATGCATTAATTGAAGCTATGTCCGTGGGATTGCCTTGTATTTCAACAGATGTGCCTTCGGGAGGAACAAAGGCACTTATTAACAATAATACAAATGGATATTTAATTCCTGTCGGCGATAAAAAGGCTTTAAAAGAAAGGCTTAATATTTTGATAAATAACGCATCCCTTAGAAAACAGATTGGGAAAGAAGCATTAAAAATTAGAGAGACCAATTCTAAAGAAATAATCATTAAACAATGGGAAGATTATTTAATTTCGATAGTAAATAAAATATGAATTTCCAACCCCATTTCATAACTATCTTGAAAATCGCCAACAGGTTGAGTCATGAAAGCAACTGCAAGTGGCAGTATTTGCCATTGAAACGTATTATTAGATGGCAGATAGGCAAAGAATTAAAAGCAACAGACAGAGATGTTTTTACAAAAAGGCTTAACCGTATTATAGGAGATTTTAGTATGTTTGCCTCTGTCCCAATGGGTGAAGCCATAAAGGCAAATATCCTTCAATGGGCAAACGAAACTTTGGAGCATAAGTTTAATTATCTGGGTTCGAGCTTAGTGAAAATTGACCCTATTGATTGGCATACTGATTTTAAAAGTGGTTTCACTTGGAAGAAGGGTACATTTTATAGAAACTACAAAACCGTTGATTTATCAAACAATGCCGACGTAAAAGTTCCATGGGAATTGAGCCGTTGTCATCATTTATTGTGGTTAGGTGAAGCTTGGTTACTTACAAAAGATGAAAAGTACGCTGGCGAAATTGTTATACAAATTAAGGATTGGATTGATGATAATCCTTTAATGTATAGTATCAATTGGACATGTGCAATGGATGTAGCTATTAGAGCTGTTAATTGGATGTATGCAGTAAATATGGTTATTGCATCAGATGTTGTAGATGATAAATTTGTAAAAAAACTTTATAAAAGCTTATTTGAACATGGATTTTTCATCTACAATAACCTCGAAAAAAACATTCCTTACAGTGCAAATCATTATGCATCTGACATAACAGGACTTTTATTTATTGGTCAATTCCTTAAAGAAACAAGACAAGGGAAAAAATGGTGGCAGTTTGCATTGAATGAGTACTATATGGAAGTGAGGCAACAGGTTTTGCCTTCCGGTGTGCATTTTGAGCGCAGTATATCCTATCATCGTTTAATGACTGAAATTTTTGCTTATCCATATTTCATGCTGATTCGGTTGAGTGAATCTATTCCTTTAGACATCCATTACAGGATTAAAAGCATGTTCAAGTTCATTCTTCACTATACCAAACCAAATGGTTTAACACCAGTAATTGGGGACAATGATGATGGTAGATTATTGCCATTTTGCAAGTATGACTTTAGAGATCATCGTTATTTGTTAGGACTCGCATATTTAGCGTTTTATGATTCCGACTTTTATAAGTATGCCTCCTTTGGTTCTTTTGACAGATTTTTACTCTTAAACCGATATTATGTAGAAAATGATCCATTATCAAAAGAGATTGATAATACAATAAAATCGATTGTATTTGATGATGCCGGTTTTGCTATTTTAAGGCATGAGAGTATATATTTATTCTTCAATAATAGCGAACTAAGTAAATATCAAGACTTAAATAAGTCTATACATGGCACACACACCCACTCAGATGCCTTGTCATTTGAACTTTCAATTGGTGACCAAGATTTTATCGTTGATCCTGGAAGCTATGTCTATTCTGCTTCACAAAAATCAAGAAACGAATTCCGGTCAACCTGCAAGCACAATTCAGTTATTATTGACAATTTAGATCAAGTAGAGTTTTTAGATAATAACCTTTTTTGTGTTAAGAGCCAATATGTACCAAAGGGCTTAGTGTACTTGAAAGAAAATGGTAAAGAAACAATAATGGGTACATATACCTGGCATCTTAATGCAGGTGAAACAGTAATTCAAAAACGAAGTTTTGAAATTACCAACAAAAAACATATTTTGATACAAGATGACTTAATTTTTCAACAACCTCATGTTTATACATGGCACTATCATTTTGCACCGGAGCTAGAAGTTGAAAAAATGGCAAACATAATTTTATTAATCTCACCCTCTGGGCAGAA
>JAIOSM010000271.1 GCA_021107575.1 Desulfobacteraceae bacterium
ACTTCAAATAAAAACCTTATTCTGTTTTCAAAAGAAATACCATATTCATCTTTTCGTATATTTGAATCTAAGGATAAAAATTGGCTGATAAGGTATCCATGGGCAGCATGGAGCTCTACAAAATCAAATCCTGCTTCATAGCATCTTCGGGCAGCATCTCCAAAAGATGCAACTGCTTCTTTTATTTCATCTGTTTCAAGGGCTCTTACCTCCCCTTTTACAACAGCAGGAGCTGGAATGGCTGATGGTGCTACTTTTTGAGGAAGATAGCATTGTCTGCCACCATGCATAATCTGAATACCAATTTTTGCATCATATTTTTTTATTCTGGAGGTAAGTTCTTTTAAAGCAGGGATGCAGCCATCCTCCCATAATCTTGGAAGAGTTGGTAATTCCATCCCGGCAGGATGGACATTCCCGCCTCCGACAAGGATCATGCCGGCTCCACCTCTTGCTCTTTCCATAAGGTATTCTGTTAACTGATCCGTAACATAACCATTTTCATCAACCCCGAAATTGATACTCATTGCAGACATTAAAATTCTGTTTTTTGCTTTAAAATTCCCAATTTGTATTGGTTTAAACAGATATTCGAGAGCAACAGTCATTAGTATCTCCTATTGTATATTCAGGTCGCATTCAACAAATAAGCAGCATATAATTATCAGCATATAATTATCAGTTGACCAATTTAATATAAACAAAACCATCCCAGGATTTATGAGAAAAAAGATTTGATCCTGGTGTGAGTGAATAAAGAGCATCTGCTGCCATCATTACTACAGCATTTGTCCATGAAATTCTATGTTCCGGCCAGATTGTTTTGTCAGGATAGGTATATCCGCACCAGAAAGTGCTGTCTTCATAAGTACAATCTGCTATCCATGAAAAAACTTTTTTTGCAAGGTCTATCTTCCCTATTGCTTCAAGGGACAAGACCAATTCTGCAGTTTCAGCAATTGTTATCCATGGATGATCAGATACACACCTTACACCCATTCCTTCAACTACGTATTTATCCCATTGTTTTTCTATTCTTTTTTCAGCATACAGCTCAACAAGTGCGCCTGAGAGTACAGGATAAAACCAGTACATTGAATACCTTGATTTGCTGATATTATAAACATGGGATTGCTTTTGAATAGAATTCTCAAGCTTTTTAAAAGCTGTTTTCCATTTTAAAACTTCTTTTTCTTTTCCTAAAATCAAGCCAATGGAAATTGCACATTTAAGGCTCATCAATATAGAACTTGATCCTGTAAGAAGCGCCATGGGATCAATTATACCTTCAGGACTTTTCGCCCAGAAAATTTCTCCTCGTTCGGTCTGCAGACTTAAAGCAAAATTAACTCCTTTTTGTAAAGGAAGCCACATTGCTGTAAGAAATTGAGTGTCTCTGGTTATCAGCCATGAGTGGAACAAGCCTGTTGCAATGTATGATGACATGTTACTCTCACGAGTCTTATCCAGCGGTTTACCCTTCATATAAGAAGAATACCATGAGCCATCAGGGTTCTGGTATTGTTTCATCCATTCAAATGCAAGGGCAGCCTCTTTGTGATGTCCGCTTATATTCAGTCCCATGGCTGATTCGACAAGATCCCAGGGATCTGTTTTACCTTGTTTGTGCCATGGAATCTCACCTGTTCTGCTTTGCAAACCTGCAATAAAATTTCCAGGAGAGGCTATATCAAATGATATATCCCAGAATAAATTCCGGGACAAATTCCGAGGCAGATTAATTAATCCGCCAGATATATTTTTAGTTTTCAACACTTGTATTAAGTGATCTCCTGTAATGAATTACTGCTTAGTACTACATGAATACTGATTCATATTTATTTTTTGGATAATTTACCATAATCAAAAATTTCTTTCAATGGAATGATTACAAATAACCTTTTGAAATTAAATTATAATATTTAAAAGTTAAACATGAATAATTTTTAAATATTTTTCTTGACACCAGTAATAATTTTCTGTTACAAAAATGAATGAGTATTCATTTATTCAAAAACCTAATATTTTTAAAACATTATATAGGAGGGGGCAATGAAAAGAAAAATTAGAAAGGCCGCAGTAATTGGGTCTGGAATTATGGGTGGAGGGATAGCTGCGCTTCTCGCCGGTGCCGGAATAAAAGTGCTGCTTTTGGACATAGTTCCCTTTGATTTAAAGGATGAGGAAAAAAACGATCCGATTGCAAGGAATAGAATGGTAAAAGCTGGCTTTGATGCGGCTCTTAACGCTAAACCAGATCTTTTTATGACAAAAAAAGACGCGGGTCTTATTGAAATCGGGAACCTTGATGATGATTTTGATAAAATAAAAGAGTGTGATTGGATTTGTGAAGTTGTAGTTGAAAACCTTAAAATTAAGCAAGACCTTTTCAAACGAATTGAAAAAGTACGAAAACCTGATTGTATCGTAACCTCTAATACTTCAGGTATTCCTCTTAAAGATATTTGTGAAGGGTTTTCAAAAGAATTTAAGCAACACTTCATGGGAACACATTTTTTTAATCCTGTAAGATATATGCATCTTTTAGAGCTTATTCCAGGTGCTGATACGCTTCCTGAAGTCCTTGATTTCATAGCTCAGTTTGGTGAGAAGAATCTTGGTAAAGGTATTGTATGGGCAAAAGATACTCCAAACTTTGTAGGAAACAGAATTGGAATTCAGGGAATTGGTATAATCATGAAGGAAATGTTTAAAGATAGCATGACCATACCTGAAATTGACTCTGTATTCGGCCCTGCACTTGGTCGTCCCAAAACCGGCATATTTAAATTAGTTGATCTTGTTGGTCTTGATACAATAGTTCATGTCTGCAACAACTCCTACAACCTCTGCCCTGATGATGAACAGAGAGAAACCCTTGTAGTGCCTGAATTTATCAATAAAATGTTTGAAAAAAAATTGCTTGGAAACAAGACAAAGGCTGGTTTTTATAAAACTGAATTCACTCCTGAGGGAAAACGAGTTAAAAAAATAATCAACCCTGAAACTCTTGAGTATGACGATTTTGAAAGACCCACTTTCCCATGCCTTGATCAGGCAAAGAAAAAAGCTACCCTTGCTGAAAAAATAGAAACTGTACTAAAAGGTGATGACAAAGGTGCAGCTTTTGCCTGGAAAATGACTGCCAACCAATTTCAGTATGCAGGCGCCAGAATCCCTGAGATAGCAGATACAATCGTTGAAATAGATAATTCCATGAAATGGGGCTACAACTTTGAGATGGGGCCCTTTGAAATTTGGGATAGCTACGGTGTTAAAGAAGCAGTCGACCGCATTGAAAAAGAAGGACTGGAAATTCCAGCAAATGTTAAAGAAATGCTTACAAAGGGCAATACTTGTTTTTACAAGCTTGAGAATGGAATAAAACAGTATTATGATTTTGCATCTTCTTCATACAAAGAAGTACCAGTTGCAAAATCAATGGTCTCCATTGCTGCTGCCAAGGGTAATAACAAAACTGCCATGGAAAATGCATCTGCAAGTCTTGTTGACATTGGAGATGGTGTTTTCTGTGTTGAATTCCATACAAAGATGAATGCAATCAATGCTGAGATAGTTGATTCATTGGCCGATTCTCTTGAGTATGTTGATAAAAACGGAGTTGGTCTTGTAATTGGTAACGAAGCCGGAGGCATGCCAGGAGCTTTTTCTGCCGGTGCTGATCTTAGATACGTATCTAAACTATGCCATGATAAAAAATATGCAGAAATTGATGCCTTCCTCAAAAAAGCACAGGATGGTATTCAAAATACTAAATATGCATCATTCCCTGTTGTTGCTGCCCCTTACGGCATGACACTGGGCGGCGGGTGTGAAACATGTTTTGGTGCAGATAAAATTGTTGCGCATTCAGAGCTTTTTATGGGGTTTGTTGAAATAGGAGTTGGTCTCCTTCCTGCTGGCGGCGGAACAATGAATCTATGGAAAAAATTCATAAACGCTCTTCCTGCAGGCGTTGCTAAAGATACAGATCTTGCAAAAGTTTTTGTTCCTGCATTTATGAATATTGCCATGGCACATATTTCAATGTCTGCTGCAAAAGCAAAAGCCTTAGGATTTCTTGGTGCAGCTGACAGAGTGGTTTTTAACCGGGACAACCTTGTTGGTGAAGCAAAAAAAGAAGTTCTGAAAATGGTTGATGATGCATATGCGCCTCCTGCAAAAACACCACTCAGAGTCATGGGTAATGGTGGGCAGGGTATGGTTAATGCTGAACTTTTCAATTTTCTTCAAGGCAAATTCATGAGTGATCATGATTCATTTCTTGCAAAACGTATTGCATATGTTATGAGCGGCGGTGATGTTAATTCGGGTAGTTATGTTGATGAAGACACAATTCTCAAACTTGAGCGAGAGGCTTTTATTGATTTTGCAAAAGAGGAAAAAACCATTGCACGAATTGATCACATGTTAAAAACAGGCAAACCGCTTAGAAATTAAAGGAGGAATACGATGAAAGACGCATATATAGTACAATCGATAAGAACACCCGGATGCAAACAAAACAGGGGTCTGTTTAAAGAAACAAGACCTGAAGAACTGTTATCATTTATTTTAAAAACTGCTGTTGAAAAAACAGATGGTCTTAAACCTGATGATCTCGAAGATGTTATGGTCGGATGTGCATTCCCTGAAGGCGAACAGGGCTTAAATATAGGAAGAGTAGCTGCAAAAATGGCAGGATTTCCTGATCATGTTTCAGGGGCTACAGTAAATAGATTCTGCTCCTCAGGACTTGAGGCAATTGCTCTTGCTTCTGCCCGCGTTCAAATGGGGTGGTCAGACATTACAATAGGAGCTGGTGTTGAATCCATGACATTTGTTCCAATGGGTGGGAATGCCCCAAGACCTCACCCTGAGTATTCTGCAACTAATCCTGAAATGTATATTTCCATGGGAATAACTGCAGAAAATGTTGCCAACAGATACAATGTCTCAAGGGAAGATCAGGATAAATTTGCAGCAGCTTCCCAGAACAAAGCTGTTAGAGCCCGGGACAACGGCCTTTTCACTGAAATAATCCCAACACCTGCTTATAAATATGAAAAACAGGAAGACGGAACTTATAAAAAAATAGAATTTATTGTAGAGCATGACGACGGAATAAGAGCCTCTACTCCTGAAGGTCTTGCAAAGCTTGGAGCTGTTTTCGCAGCAGGTGGCAGTGTAACTGCTGCTAATTCATCCCAGACAACTGACGGTGCTGCAGCGACCATAGTGGCATCCAAGGAAAAATGTGACGAGCTCGGTCTTAAACCGATTGCAAAACTTATCTCCTACACAACCATTGGCTGTAGATCTGATGAAATGGGTGTAGGCCCGCGTTATGCAATCCCAAAAGTACTTAAGCAAGCAGGCATGACCTATGACCAGATAGATATTTTCGAAATCAATGAAGCTTTTGCCTCCCAGGCACTATATTGTATTAGAGAACTTGGTTTAGAAAAGAGTATGGATAAAATCAATATCCATGGCGGAGCAATAGCCCTTGGTCATCCTTTGGGATGTACTGGTGCAAAACTTACTGCAACCTGTCTTGCCAATCTAAAAGAAGTCAAAGGCAAATATGGTATTGTTGCAATGTGCATTGGTGGTGGAATGGGCGCTGCTGCAATATTTGAAATGGTATAAATCAATAGTATAATCTAAATATTGTTTACCCTGCATATAGTTGCAGGGTAAACACCATTAATTGCTTAATCAATATCGAAAATCCTTTCAATTTTAGATATAATTATGTATAGACAAATAAATATAGTTTAATAAGTATTTACTCGTGACATAACATTCTTAACAAAAGGAGGCACGAAAATGACTGATTCAGCATGGAAAACCCCTTTTTGGCCTGAAGGAGTACCACATACAATTGATGGCTATGAGTTCCCTATATTTAAATTTTTAGATGACTCTGCTAAAAATTACCCCGACAATACATTTACCATTTTCAATGGTGCATCAAAAACCTATGCTCAAGTAAAAGACACAGCTGACAGAGTTGCTAATTTTTTATCAGGCAAAGGCATAAAAAAAGGAGATAAAGTTGCTCTGTTTCTTCCAAACCTCCCTCAATTCCCGGAAATACTTTTTGGTATTCTAAAAGCAGGTGCCGTATCAGTCAACTGCAACCCGGTTTATACAGCACCAGAACTTCACCATCAGTTAAAAGATTCTCAATCAAAAATAGTGTTTTGTATGGATCATCCTCTCTTTTATCCAAATACTGTAAAAGCCATTGAAGGGACAGATGTTGATACGATTATTCTCTGCAATATCAAATCCTATCTTCCAAAATTCAAGGCATTTTTAGGTGGGCTGTTAGGAAAAATTCCTAAAGCTGACAAAAGAGATCCCCGCCATCTTATGTTTGATGATATTGTAGCCCAGAGTCAGCCTGATCCTCCTGATATTACAATAAATCCGAAAGAAGACACTGCTGTTATGCTTTATACCGCTGGAACAACAGGGCTTCCAAAAGGAGCGGAACTGACCCATGCCAATTTTACATTTGATGTCCTGACAGTACATACCTGGGCTCAATTTATCCACGGGGATGGTAAAAAACCGGAACAAATGTACAAGGGTGATTTTCACTCTTTTCTTGGAGTTTTACCATGGTATCACAGCTTTGGTATTACTAGTGCGCTTCTGCTCTCTTCCTTTCTTGGTGCACAATTGATATGTATTCCCGATCCGAGAGCAGGCAAGCCGCCTTTCACAGAAGTACTCAAAGCTGTTCAGAAATATAAGCCTACATTTATGCCTGCTGTTCCAACAATTTTTGTTGCATTTGCAAACCATGTACTTTTAAATAATTATGATCTCTCGTCATTAATGGGATGTTTTTCTGGCGGTGCCCCTCTGCCTCCGGAAGTATGTAAACAATTTGAAGAAAAAACTGGTTCGATTATTTTTGAAGCATATGGACTAACAGAAACAGCTCCTGCTGCAAGTGGAAACCCGACATTTAAAGAAACTAGAAAAATAGGTTCGATTGGATTTCCTTTCCCTGGTACAGATATAAAAATCTTAGATATGGAAGATGCCACAAAAGAGATGCCCCAGGGTGAAGATGGTGAGATTGCCATCTCAGGGCCCCAGGTAATGAAGGGATATTGGAACAGGGAAGATGCCAATAAAGAATCATTTGTCAATATAGACAAGAAGCGCTTCTTTCTCACCGGTGATATTGGAAACATTGATAAGGATGGATATATCTTCATAACAGATCGAAAAAAGGATATGATTCTTGTTGGTGGATTTAATGTCTACCCAAGGGAAGTTGAAGATATTCTTTATACCCATCCAAAAGTTGAATTAGTGGCTGTAGTGGGCATCCCTGATGAAAAAAGTGGAGAGACAGTAAAAGCATTTATCAAACTGAAAGAAGGAAAAACTGCAACCAAAGAGGATATTGTAGCTTTCAGCAAAGAAAATATGGCAGGATACAAGCGTCCCAAGCTCATTGAATTCAGGGATGAAATCCCCGTGTCAAATGTGGGTAAAGTATTAAGACGAGTGCTCAGGGATGAAGAGATTAAAGGCTGAAACCCAAGTCGACTTCTCAAAAAATAAAATAGTTATTTACAAACAATGTGTTTTAATATATATTCATTAGGTTAATTATTTTGGAATGACTTTAGGAGTATAAATATGTCCAGACAATGTGATATTTGTGGTAAAAAACCCATGTTCGGGAATAATGTCAGCCATGCCCACAATTTGAATAAAAGAAGATTTAACCCAAACTTACAGAGAGTACGTGCAGTTATTAATGGAAGAACTCAAAAAATTAATGCATGCACAAGTTGTATTAAATCCGGGAAAGTTGTCAAAAAAGCTGTAAGACCAAAAGAGTTGTAATCAATCAATAACTATTCTTTTTACGTCTTTAACGCTTTTAACCTTTTTAAGTTCTGTCATTATCTTTCGAAGATGGCCTGAATTTTCAACAGCAATAGTAAAATAAAAAAATCCAACCCCAACTTCTGATGTTTCTGAACGTGAGGCCTGGATGTTTGATTTATTGCTGGTTATTACACTGGCCATATCAACAAGAAGTCCGGATCTGTCTGTACAGCGGATTCTTATACTCGCAAAGTATAAATCCTTAGTATCATCCGAGCTCCAGCTAACATCAATTTGTCGTTCCGGATTCATTCTAAGTATATTAGCACAATTTTTTCTGTGTATTGTAACTCCTTCTCCCTGGGTTATGTATCCGTCAATAAAGTCGCCGGGAAGCGGATTGCAACATTTTGCAAATTTAACAAGGATATCATTAAGTCCTTTTACAATAACACCTGTATTATCTTTATTTCTCTTTTTAGCGGGTAATAATTTTTTTAATATAGTCTTATTTTGATCTTCCAGTTTTTCGTGATCAGGGTATGCCTTATTTAAAATCTGCAAAGGTGTTATTTTACCAAAGCCCACCTGGGCTAAAAGTTCGTCAAGGGTTTCAAATCCATAGCTTTGTGCAACTTCCAGTATTTTGCCGGACTTGCATGCTTTAGAAAAGTTATGATTTCTTTTCCTGAAATCTTTTTCACACATTTCTTTGCCAAGAGGTATACTTCTTTCTTTATCTCTTGCATTAAGCCACTGACGGATCTTACTTCTTGCCTTCACAGTTTTAACAATATTAAGCCAATCTGGGCTTGGTGACTGCTTTTTCGATGTTATTATTTCGACCTTGTCACCTGTTTGAAGTTTATAAGAAAGCGGCGCAATCGCGTTGTTGACTTTTGCACCCTTACACGAATGTCCAATCTCAGTATGAATTAAATAGGCAAAATCAATGGGGATTGCGTTCTTTGGGAGCGTTCTTATTTCTCCTGCCGGGGTAAAAACATATATTTCTCCGGGAAACAAATCTATTTTTACATTTTCAAGAAACTCATCAGGATCTTTATAATTCTCCTGATTTTCAACAAGATTTCTTATCCAGCTAAAAACCTCATTATTTCCCTGTTCAATTTTTAAACCTTCTTTATAGCTCCAGTGGGCTGCGACTCCGGATTCGGCAATTTGATGCATCTCCCATGTTCTAATCTGCACTTCTACTCTCTCACCGGAAGGTCCGATTACAGTTGTATGAATTGACTGGTACATATTGGATTTAGGATTTCCAATATAATCTTTAATTTTATTAAAAATAGGTGTCCATATTGCATGGATCATCCCCATTACAGCATAGCATTCAGTGACTGAGTCAAGGATTATTCTAAAGGCAATCACATCATAAATTCCTTCGAACTCAAGGTCTTGAGAAAGCATTTTTTGATATATACTGTATGGATGTTTAAATCTTCCCTTAATATCAGCCTTAAAACCGGCTTTACCAAGTTCAGTCTCAAGTTTTCCCTTTACAATTTCTATATATTTTTCTTTTTCTTCTTTTGCTTTATTTACCTGATTATTTATCTGGGCATACTCATCGGGAAGAGTGTAATAAAATGCTAGATCTTCAAGTTCCTGTTTTATCCAGAATATTCCCAGTCTTGCAGCAATCGGGGCGTAAATATCAAGTGTTTCCTGGGCAATTGCTTTTTGTTTTTCCGCACTTTTGTGGTATTTTAAAGTTCTCATATTATGAACTCTGTCAGTAAGCTTGATAAGAATTACTCTTAAATCATCTGCCATTGCCAGAATCATTTTTCTGAGGCTTTCTGCCTGGTGAGCAGCTTTTGTTGAAAATGTCAGTTTTGAAAGCTTTGTAACGCCGGCAACAATATGCGCAATATCATGCCCGAACATCTCCTCGATATCTTCTGTTGTAGCGTGCGTGTCTTCAACAACATCATGAAGTAAAGCTGCTGCAACGCTTTCAACATCAAGCTTCATGTCTGCAACTATTGCAGCAACTTCCAAAGGATGTGAAAGATATGGTTCACCGGAAAGCCGCATCTGACCGACATGGACCCTGGCTGAATAGATATAGGCTTTATCAATAATATCAAGCTCAGCATCAGGGTTGTACTCTGCTATTGTATCAAGGATGTCTGATATTCTGATCATTTATGCTAATATGCTTTTGAAAATAATACTCTTCTGCTGCTTGTGCTGTTGCAACATATACATTTGCCCTGTTCTGTAGTGCTGTTAAAAGGAATACACCTTATAGTAACAGAAAGATCTTTTTTTATTTTTTCCTCACATTCTGCAGATCCACACCAGTGAGCATGTACAAAACCTCCATGAATGCCTTGGTTTTTGGAATCGAAAAAATCATAAAATTTCTTTTGCTCATCTATTTCATGGGTGTTCTCTTTCCTGAACTCCACTGCTCTATTATACAGATTGTTCTGAATGTCGTCCAGAATATCAACAATTTTATTAATAAACTCTTCTCTTTTTAATGGTTCTTTTTCTTTTGGTGATTTGTCTCTTCTGCCCATAAAAACCGAATCATTCTCCATATCTCTCGGCCCTATTTCCGCTCTCACAGGGATTCCTTTTTTTATCCATTCCCAACCTCTTGCACCTCCGATATCCCTGTCATCTATTTCCACAATTAATTTTCTGCCTCCATATTCCCGGGCTGACACTGCATCTTTTATACTTTGACAGTACTCTATTATTTTTCTTTTTTCCTCGGGCTTTCTTATAATAGGAATAAGTACAACATGGGAGGGAGCTACTTTAGGAGGCATGATAACACCATCATCATCTCCGTGTGTCATGATAAGTCCGCCAATCACTCTTGTGGACATACCCCATGAAGTTGTCCACACAAACTCTTCTTCTTTTGCTTCAGCCTGAAACTTAATATTTGATCCTTGGGCAAAATTTTGTCCTAAAAAATGTGAGGTCCCTGCCTGAAGAGCTTTTCTGTCCTGCATCATGGCTTCAATACATAATGTATCCACAGCCCCGGGAAATCTTTCAGATTCTGTTTTATGGCCCTGTATCACTGGAATGGCAAGAAAATCCTGTACAAATTTAGTATATACTTCAAGCATCATCATTGTTCGTTCTCTTGCTTCTTCTTCTGTTGAATGAGCAGTATGTCCCTCCTGCCACAAAAACTCGCTCGTACGAAGAAAAAGACGTGTTCTCATTTCCCACCTTACAACATTTGCCCACTGGTTGAGAAGAAGAGGAAGGTCACGATAGCTTGAAATCCATTTCGACATTGATTCGCCAATAATTGTTTCAGAGGTGGGGCGTACAATAAGTGGTTCTGCAAGTTTTCCTGCGGGAACCAGCTTGCCATTTTCATCTTGTTCAAGTTTATGATGGGTTACAACAGCACATTCTTTTGCAAATCCTTCAACATGCTCAGCTTCTTTTTCAAGATAGGATTTAGGAATAAATAAAGGAAAATATGCATTTTTAACGCCTGTGTTTTTAAACATTTTATCAAGCTTGCTTACTATATTCTCCCACAGGGCATACCCCCATGGTTTAATTACCATGCACCCCCTGACAGCAGAATGTTCAGCCATATCAGAAGCTTTAACAACCTCCTGATACCATGCCGGGTAATCTTCATCTCGTGTTGGCGTTATTGCAGTTTTAACCTTTTTCCCCATTTAATTCCCTCCGACTCATTGTATATTTTTTAACTTCTTCCAACAGAACATTTATAAGTTTTTCCTGGGGAAACTTTTTTATCAATTTTCCTTTTTTAAATAAAATGCCTGTGCCATCTCCACCTGCTATCCCAATATCAGCTTCTTTTGCTTCGCCCGGACCATTTACCACACAACCCATAATTGCAATCTTAACCGGAACTTTAACTTCAAGTAAAGCTTTTTCAACTTTTTCAGCAATATCAAAAAGATCAATCCTGCATCTTCCACATGTGGGGCAGGAGATTATTTCAACCCCTCGCTTTCTAATCTCAAGCGCTCTTAATATTTCCCATGCTGTTCTTATCTCTTCTACAGGGTCTCTTGTCAAAGAAACTCGTATTGTATCTCCAATACCCTCGGCCAACAGCATTCCTATACCTATGGCTGATTTACTGATTCCGGCAAAAAGCCCACCTGCTTCAGTGACTCCTAGATGAAGGGGCAAATCAGTTTGGGAAGAGACCAGCCTGTAGGCTTCAACAGTTCTTGAAACATCTGAGGCTTTGACTGATAATTTTATGTCATGAAAATCCATACCCCGGAGCAATTCAACATTGCGCTCGGCACTTGCTGCCATTGCCTTTGCCCCATTGCCTATACTTTGCTCAATATCTTTTTCAAGAGATCCTGAGTTTACCCCGATTCTAATTGAAAGGCCATTATCTTTTGCACATTGCACAACTTTTTGGACTCTTTCTTTTGTACCAATATTTCCAGGATTAATTCTTAAAGCATCTGCACCATTTTCTGCTGATGCAATGGCAAGTTTATAATCAAAATGAATATCAGCAATCAAGGGGATATTAATCTGTTTTTTTATTTTTTTTACAGCAAGAGCTGCTTCCATATCAGGGATTGCAACCCTGATGATTTCACACCCGGCTTTGGACAATTGTTTTATCTGAGATACTGTTGCATCAACATCCTGAGTATATGTGTTGGTCATGGACTGAACTGCAACAGGAGCGCCACCTCCAACCTTTACAGAGCCAATACTGACCTGACGCGTTTTTTTCCGTTCTTTAACAATGGACATCGTGTAACCTTATTTCTAATTAAATAACACAAAATGGGTTAATAACTCTTAAATAGCAAAGCTTTGAATAATATTCAATAATTTTCAGGAAAAGAGTGTTTCAAGACAGGCAAGGGAGAGTATAAGGTTTTCTTTATTAAATACCTCCAAAGAAACAACACCTTGAAACTTTTTCAGGACTTCAAGTGTATCAGCAAGTTTATCTTCCGGAGTTTTATCAAGCGAAACATGATCCTGGGGTGGTGTTTTTGAAAAATCAACACCATGGAGATGAATTAATGGAATTTTGTCATAATATTTTTCAAAAACAGGCTTAACACTGTACCCGTACTTAATAAGATGCCCTGCATCTATACAGACAGAAAGACCATATTCATCAATTATTGGTTCAATCAGTTCAAATGGATAAGCAAGAGTTTCAATAGAAATTATCTCAGGGTTTTTAAGAGACAATACTAATTCCCCCATGGCATCAAAACCTCTTTTATACCAATCTCTATCTTCATCCAGCCCTTGGGATTCAAGATGAAGAGTATGGGTAGTAGGTTCTAATGGACTGACAAGGTCAACCACCCTTTTTATTATTTCAACTGCCTGATCTCTTTTAGACTTTGAAATATCTGTAAGCGAAACATCAACAGGAAGATGAATATTGTATGTTAAATCAAATTCCTGAGCAAGATGAACTAATTCTCTTATATCTTGCTTGGATGGAAGAACATCAGAAGGAATGCTTTCAAATATCAAAAGTTCAATTTCATCAAAAGCAGACCCAAGTTTTTTGACATTAGGAATAATATCATCAGGATATATAAAAGATGTTGTCCCAAGCTTAAAATTGAATAAATCTTTATTCATTCTTATATCTTCTATCATGCTTCCTCTAATAACATTTCTAAAGGTTATTCTAAAGAGGAGATTCAAATGTACTTTTTTTGTTTAGTTTAAATATTTTGATACATTCTAAGTAAAGCCAGCCTAAATTGTCAAAACTCAGCCTTGCAGGGGCTTCAAACAGTTAACAATTTTTTACGCCTGACTTTACAAAGAATTTTAACAGAACATATAAAGAGGCACTACAAAAAACACATTTAAATCTCTTCTCAACGCAGGTCTAATCATCGTTGGTCTGCGTCAATGGCAATATCAACAAAGAGGAAGTTTTGCCTCTTGATATTTTATTATGTAATTGTTCCAGTGATTCATGTATACAAATATAACAGGCGCATTAACAGACTTCACTACAGGCTTTTGGCTTCCATGAATATTTTAATTGATACAAATATTGTAATACCTTTAGAACCAAGCTTAACAACTGATTTTGGTATCAACACTAATGCTGCTTTAAAATTTCATAGATTAGTACAAAAATCAGACAGTGTTCTTTTTGTACATCCTCTCATAGGACACGATATCTCTCGAGATAAAAACAAAGAAAGAAAAAAGTTAAGAAAAAAACTGATAAAA
>JAIOSM010000043.1 GCA_021107575.1 Desulfobacteraceae bacterium
CTCAACACCCATAAAAGTAAGGGCTTCCAATGCCTTTTCCCTGATTTCAGCCTCTTCTTTTCTTTGTGATTTAGTTCTTAAAATTGAACCTACCACTCCTTTTTTTGTACGACAATGCCTAGCAACCATAGCATTTTCCATGGCAGTCATTTTAGAAAAAAGGCGGATATTTTGAAATGTTCTGGCAATGCCCTTTTTAAAAATTTGATGGGGGTTATTACCAAGGATACTTTTACCATCAAAAAGCACATCTCCTTCTGAAGCCTTATAGACACCTGTAAGCACGTTAAACACCGTTGTTTTACCAGCTCCATTCGGTCCAATCAGCCCAACAATTTTCCCCTGCCCGATAGTAAAACTCAAACTTGACAAAGCATGGAGCCCACCAAACCTTACACTAATATTTTTTAATTCTAATTGTGCCATAAAAATTCAATACCTGCTTCATTTATTAAAATATTATTATTGCTATTGATCGATAATAGCCTCTTTCTCCCTCATAAGTGAAATAAAAGTATTCACATGCTTTTGTGCAATTTGCCCTGCAAGAGTGTAATCTCTCTTTTTTATAGCAAGTACAAGCTGTTCTAAATCATTATAAATCTCAGCAATACCACTATCTGTAACGTCAAGATACCTGTCATAATACCTGCTGATATTATCGTGGACAACATTATCAACATATTTATAAAGAGCATTGCCTGATATCCTTGCAATTTCTCTATGAAGCTTCTGATCTGTTTCAAGAAAATCATTCCATCCAGAGACACCAATATCCTTGAATTTGTTTAATTTTTCAAGGAGTTTATCTAAAAAAACAATGTCTGCCGCAGAGGCTTTTTGAGCTGCAAGAGTTGCGATCTGCCCCTCAATGCCTGCCCGGAACTCACCAATATCAATAACAGAGACCTTACCAAATCTGATCAGCAGACCCAGAGTCTCTGTGAATTGTTCCATCCCGGCGCTCCTTACGACTGCGCCTCCACCTGTACCAAGTTTTATTTCTATAAGGCCTTTATATTCAAGAACACGAAGAGCTTCTCGTAATGTACCCCTGCTTATATTGAAGGTTTCACATAATTCTCTTTCCGGCGGAAGTCTGTCTCCCTGGTTAAGTCTTTGAGTAAGGATCGCTTCCTGGATCTGATCAACAACATCCTGAAATATTCTGCTTTTTGTTGCTTTTTGAAAACCAGGATTACTTATTTCAGACATTTATTTCCCTTTTGCGGTTATTGCCCATACCCATTTATTGCCATCTTTCGATTGGTCGAACCATTGTTATGGTATAATGTTTCATTTGTCAATATAATTTTTAACTTTTAAAAAAATAAAGCGTGAAAGCAAAAAAGCTTGACTTTACACTGGTTTATAGCTTATTTTTTAGGTTGGGCAGATTAGTGATAAAATCTGTAGACTCATAATTAAGCAGGTAAAGTACAAGTTAACTATTTATAAGGATAAAAAATATGTTTGTTCTAGGATATTTTCTTAATGCGCTTGCATTTGTCTTAGACTATGCATTAACCATATATATGTGGATAATAATTGCAAAAGTTGTTCTTTCATGGGTTAATCCTGACCCATACAACCCAATTGTAAGAGCTATTAACAGTGCAACAGATCCAGTGTTATATCAAATCAGAAAACGGATTCCAGTCACCTTTGGAATGCTCGATCTATCACCTATAATCATATTTTTAATTATTATTTTTCTTCAGAATTTTTTAGTGAGCACTCTGATTCGTTTAGCAGCAACTTTTATTAAACTTTAATTTTTAAAGAGGCTATAATGGGTATCACACCAACGGTAGTAAGGCAGAAAGAGTTTTCAACCAAATTCAGAGGCTTTGATGTTCAGGAGATTGATTCTTTTCTTGAAGAGGTTGCAAAGGAGATTGAAGATCTAAACAATAAAATTGAAAAAACCTTTGTCGAAAAAGACAGGCTGAATCTTGAAAATCGGGGGTACAGGGAGCGGGAAGATACAATGAAAGAATCCATAATCCAATCCCAGAAAATTTTAGATCAGATGAAAGAAAACGCAGAAAAGACCTCCCAGAATATTATTGCGGAAGCAGAAATTCGAGCTGAAAAAATTCTTTCCAGAGCACATAACAGGCTTTCACAACTGCACAATGATATAAACGAACTAAAAAGGCAGCGTATACAGCTGGAAATGCAGATAAGTTCAGTCCTTGAATCTCACTCAAAAATGATAGAAATTACTAAAGATGAAAATAAAGTTGCAGATGAAGCTGATTCAACATTAAAATTTTTAAACCATGGGTAGGTCGGGATAGATCGAGATAGATTGAAATTGGTCTCTATCGGGAGCTAATATCAGAAACTAACTAATATATGGGAGTAAGAATAAATGGCTGAAATTGATGCTTTTTTTAAATTACTAAATGATAAAGGCGCTTCTGACCTTCACCTTTCAGCTGGAGAGCAACCTGCATTAAGAATTGACGGTGACATAGAACGAATAAAATATGAAAAACTTTCCAGTGCCATCTTAAGAAAACTTCTCTATGAAATCACACCTGAAGAAAAAATAAAAATTTTTGAAGAAACAGGGGATGTTGATTTTGGATATGAAATCCCCGGTCTTGCACGTTACAGAGCAAATTATTTTATGCAAAAAGATGGAGTTAGCGCTGTATTTCGTGAAATCCCCAGCAAAATTCAATCTGCTGAATCTTTAGGGCTGCCGCCTGTAATTAATAAGCTTGCGACCCTGCCCAGAGGGCTTGTGCTTGTAACAGGACCGACAGGCAGTGGAAAATCAACAACTCTTGCGGCAATCTTAGACCAGGCAAACAGACTAAGAAAAGATCATATCATTACTATTGAAGACCCGATAGAATTTGTCCATACAAGTAAAAACTGTATTGTCAATCACCGTGAAGTGAGTATCCATACAAAAACTTTTACCGCGGCTTTGCGAGGGGCTTTGCGTGAAGACCCTGATATTCTCCTTGTAGGTGAGCTTAGAGACCTTGAGACCATATCCCTTGCCATTGAAGCTGCCAATACAGGTCATCTTGTATTCAGCACTTTGCATACTTCAAGTACAGTAAAAACCATTGACCGTATTATTGAAGTATTCCCGGCCCATGAGCAGGCACAGATACGTTCATCTCTTTCTGACAGCTTAAGAGCAGTTGTCGGTCAAACCCTTTTTAAACGGCTTCATCAGCCGGGCAGATGTGTTGCTTTAGAAGTACTCATAGCAACCCCAGGGGTTCGAAACCTGATAAGGGAGAATAAAAGCCATCAAATTCCTTCAATGATCCAGACCGGTAAAATGTATGGGATGCAACTCATGGATGATTCAATAATGGAACTTTATAAAAAAAAATGGATCGGTGCTGAGGAAGCTTATGAGAAATGTTTTAGCAAGGAAAAGTTCAGACCGTTCTTAAAAACTCCTCCTGTCGATTTTACAGAAATATAGCCAAATAAATATTTAAGCAAAAGGATAAAAGAATAGCATGCGAAGAAAAGAAATTGATTACATCCTAATAAAAATGCTTGAATCAAAAAAAAATCTCTCTGATCTAAATTTTACTCCTGGCAAGCCCCTGCAGGTTGAAAGTGACGGAGAGCTTATTCCGGTGAGAATGCAACCAAATTTTTCCAACCTCACAGCTTTTCAAACCGAAGTCGTAGCTTTAAACCTTATTAATAACAATCGAAGGTTAACAGAGTCTTTATTAACACACGGGTCCTGCGATTTTAGTTATCAGTTGAGAGATAAGGTTCGTTTTAGAGTAAACGTATTTTCCAGATCAGGGAGATACTCCATTGCCATGAGAAAACTTGAAACAAAAATACCTACAATAAAAGAACTGAACCTGCCGGACGTATTTTACCAGATGGCAGAGGAAAAAAATGGTCTTGTGTTTGTAACAGGCGCTACCGGCGTTGGAAAATCAACATCCCTTGCAGCACTTTTAAACCAGATCAATGAAACCAAGGCGTTCCATGTAATAACCCTTGAAGACCCTATAGAATTCCAGCACTCTCAAAAAAAATCAACCTTTAATCAGCGTGAACTCGCAACTGATTTTGATACTTTTGAAAATGGGTTAAGAGCTGCAATGAGGCAAGCTCCAAAAGTTATACTAGTAGGTGAGATGCGTGATCGTGAAACCATAGAAATCGGACTTTCAGCAGCAGAAACAGGTCACCTTGTTGTAACCACACTCCATACAGCAGATGCTGGCCAGACAATTAACCGTATCCTTGGAATGTTTTCAAGCGAAGATGAAAAGCTTGTAAGAGTCAGGCTTGCAGACGCACTGAAATGGGTTGTATCTCAAAAGCTGTTACCAAAGACGGGTGGAGGTAGAATTGCAGCCTTTGAAGTAATGTGTACAAGTTTAAGGGTTAAAGATTCAATCCTGCATGGTGAAAAAGAAGGAAACTCCTTTTTTGAGATCATCAAACAGGGTAGTGCAAGAAGTATGATAAGTTTTGATGAATATATTCTAAAACTTTATGAAACAGGATTTATTGAAGAAAATACTGCCAATGCATATGCCACACGTAAAGACATTGTAGGAAGAGGTATTGATACAATTAAAAGCTCTCGCGGCGAAGCAACCTCAGATATAAAATCCCTTGAATTAGATCGTACCTACAAAAGGAACAATTAACTATGAAAATCACATGCATAAGCTGCCAGGCAAAGTTTACTATACCAGACGGAAAAGTTCCAAAAGGCAAAAATGCTTTTATCCGTTGTCCAAAATGTCAGGACAAAGTGAAAATACCTGCTTTTAAACCAGAGGAGCGTCAGGGTGCGACTGCTATCCCTGATATCTTTGCAACTTCATTCATGTCTGAAGTTGAAAAAAAGGCTCTTGTCTGTATTGACAATGATTCATACAGAGAAATTATATTCAGAGGTCTTACAAAACATGAATACCAGGCAAATGCTGCGGAAAACACAACCTTTGCACTCCAATTCCTTGAGATTCAACAATATAATGCAATAGTTCTTGATGAAAACTTTGAAAATGGAACTGGTAAAGATGTTATTATGGAAGAACTGGAAAGAATGGATATATCATTTCGAAGAGATATCTGTATCGTCCTGTTAAGCAAATACATAAGAACAGGGGATAATATGAGTACATTACATGCAAGTGCTAACAAAGTAGTAAATTATAAAGATATAAATATATTTGATAATTTTTTCCAGAGCGCTGTAAAAGAGCACAAACAATTCTATTCTGCATATAACATGGCCTTGCGGTCTGTTGGTAAAATATAGGTGGCAAAATCTAAAAACTTCCCTGCTTTTGCCTTTTGCAAAGCCGCTTTATAAAAAAATGTCTTCTTTTTTATTTACAAAGAAAAAATTCCTGTCCCTTAAATTAGAAACCCGGCACAAATGGGTCATTAAATGGCTTACAGATATTTATCAGCAGCTTATTACAAATAGAATTAATTCTGAAAACATAATTTTATTTGCTTCAGACTATGACAGAATATTAGAATGGACAAAAACAACTTTTAAAAAAGCCCCAAAGTCATATGAAAACAGAGAATGGGTTGAATTTGTATCAGATGCAATCCATTCCCACAGAATCAAAGCAGGGGTTGCGCCAAAAGATCATGACCTTTTAGATAATGCTTTACTAAGTGTTACAAATAATGATGCATCAAAAAAGAAAATTAAAACCTTGGATTATCATATTGCAACAGACAGCTTTAGAAGCCTTTTCAATGTTGGAGCACTATTTAGAATTTGTGATGCAACAGGTTTTAGATCAATAATACTTGGTAATACTCCGGGAAACGAACATGCTTCTGTGCAAAAAACTTCAATGGGAGCATCAAGCTGGGTTCACTCTGAGAAAACAGATGACCTTGTAACAGCATTAATTAAAAAAAAAGAAAAAGGTTACACAATTATTGGTATTGAAACAATAAAAGAGTCAGTACAATATACAACTTTTAACTGGCCTGAAAAAGCAGTTATAGTGCTTGGCAATGAAGAGTACGGCATTTCAAGGCATGTATTAAGAATTTGTGATAAATTTGTTCATATTCCAATGTATGGCAGAAAAAATTCAATCAATGTTGCCAATGCTGCCTCTGTAATAATGTTTCATATTGCCCAGCACCTGGCTCAAGACTAAAACCATATATGAGAATATTCAGATCATACCTTGAGAAAATTGCTGAAATTAACAATCTTGACATTGCAGCCTCTGACAAAGGAAACGGCAAATGGATGTTCCATCATGGTATGCTATTCTTAAGCCCCTATAAATGGTGGCAAGACCGTGGTGTATATAAAATTGACAAACGCAAAACTGCCCATGAAGGAATAGATATTCTTTTTTTTAAAAATAAGAACAAACAAATTCAAAAACTGAATACTGATACACTGATCCCTGCCGCAACTAATGGAAAAATTATCAATATTTGTGATGATTTCCTCGGGCAATCTATTGTTGTTCTGCACAACTCTTCTTCACAAGAAGAGCTTGATATAATATTTGTTTATGCTCATATTTTACCTGAGAGCAGTATGACAATCGGCACCAATCTGAGACAGGACGAAATAATTGCATCCATTGCCGACACTTCAAAAATAAAGACTCCTCTCCCGCCACATCTCCATCTTTCTGTAATTGAAATACCTAAAAACACCCCGGTAAAACATTTAAACTGGAACTTTTTCTCTAATAGAGAAAATAAAATCAATCTAATTAACCCTTTATTTATATAGATGATATTTGTTTGTATTCTGCAAACAATGGTAAAACCTCAATATGGAGTTAACTAATTATCTTTCTAAGACGATTTCAACCATGGCCTGAACATTTTCAAGTGTTGAATTTGTGGGTATATCACACCCGGAATGAAGGATGAAACCTTCCGGCCCTAACTCGTCGACAAGTTTTCTGCAATAATCACAGACTTCATTTTTAGTGCCAAAGGCCAGTAAACTAGCAGGAACATCTCCCATAATACATAAATGATCTCCTAACTCTTTTTTAGCTTTAAAAATATCTGTATCACCATCAAGTGCCATAATCATTTTTCTTTTCGGTAATTCTTTAAAGCGTTTTAATTCTCTTTCCCAATTTGAATCAAGATGAAGAATTGCGATAAGTCCTGCATCAACAACCTCATTGACAATCCGGCTGAAATATGGCCAGACAAATCGATCCCACATCTGTGGTGAAATCATAACAGGTGCTGTTCGCCAACCCCCAACCCATACCATTGAGTACCCTTTTTCTTTTGCCTGCCTGCATTTAGATTTTACTAATGTTGGAATGATTTCATCCATTGTTTTTTCAACTTTATCCGGAATATTGATTAAATCCATAAAAAACTTTTCCAGCGATCTTGCACCGCATAAAAGGTCAAAAGGTGTTGTTATATCACCACCTGATAACACAGGAACACCTATGTCAGCCCATTCTTTTCTCGCATCAAATATTTCCCGGCCAGCATTGAGCAAATTTTTATCTGCATCATTTAAAATTCTTTCTGCCATAAATCGTTCAAAAAAATCATCCCATCCAATACCGAGTATTTCATCATAATCTTCTATCTTCATTACCTCTGTTTCATGTACCTGCCACATTTCATTATCGGGCAAATCATATCCCGGAACTTTGACTTTTGCCCCAAAAAGTTCACAAAGCCCATAGGGGAAAAAAGAACCATAGTTAATTGCATCAGCCTCACCAATAATTTTATACGCCTGAATCATAGTTTCTGTCGCCTTTGCAGGAGATTGAATAAATTCATGCATGGGAGTCTTAGTTATATTAGAAGCAAAACCGGCATATTCTAAAACCATTGGGATTCGATCCTGTTTTTCTAAATTCACTGCTCTTTGAATTCTGTTGAACCGGTCTGCAATCAATTTTGTTTTATCCATCATTACTCCTTTTTGAAAAAAATTTAAAAAAACCTTGACTTTCTTGTTTGCTAATAGTAAACATATAATTATTATGAGTCAAATCAAAAATAAAAAAAAAGAGCAGCCATTAGAAAAAGCGATTGCCAAACGCATCAGAGCTAAAAGGCTTGAGAATGGCTGGACACTTGATCAACTTGCAAAGACTACAGGACTGTCCAAGGGCTATTTATCTCAAATAGAAAATAATGACAAGACACCCACAATTGCCACATTGACTAAGATTGCCTTTGGTCTCGGCCTGAACGCTGTCGCTCTTATGACCGGAGAGGAGCCCAGGCCGAAACAGGAAAAATTCTGTCTGATCAGGTCTGGGGAACGCCAGGCCATAACCCATCCAGGCGCTGCTCCTGATTCTATTTATGAATCTTTTTCATTCAACAAATCAAACCGGATCATGGATTCTTATATAGTCACTGTCAGCAAGGAATTTGGCCCAAAGCCTCTTATGCATGAAGGTCAGGAAGTAGCATTTGTTCTGGAAGGTAAGAGTGAATTTTACTACGATGGCCAAACCTATATTCTTGAGGCAGGTGATGCCATGTATTTTGACTCTGACCGTCCTCACATGACTCGCAGCATTGGCAAGAAACTGGCCAAAGTGCTGGTGGTCTTTTGCAACCCCATACATAGAGAGTAATTTTTTTTATCCAATAGGTTTGCTATGAGCAAATAAAGGAGTGTAAAAAATGAAAAAAACAAGCTTACTTAGAAAATATATTATAGAAGATTCTATACTTGTTATGCCAGGAGCCCATGATGCACTGACAGCTAAAATTGTGGAACAGTCGGGATTCAAGGTATTAACTATTGGCGGCTACTCAGCAAGCGCATCAATCTTGGGGAAACCAGACCTGTCCTTCCTGAGCTTAACTGAAATGGCAGATTGCGTTCGCAGAATTGTTGATATTGTCAATATTCCGGTCTTTACAGATGGTGACACCGGACATGGCAACGTGCTCAATGTTCGACATACGGTCAAGGAAATTGAAAGAACAGGCGCAGCCGGAATGTTCATTGAGGATCAGGTTTTCCCCAAACGATGCGGTCATATGCTTGATAAACAGGTCATAGAAAAACCAGAAATGATTGCTAAAGTTAAAGCAGCAGTGGATGCCAGGGTTGATGATGATTTTGTTATTATGGCCAGAACCGATGCTCTGGCTGTCAATGGTCTGGAAGATGCTATTGAAAGAGGGAATCTCTTTGCCGAGGCCGGAGCAGACCTGATCTTTATAGAGGCTCCCACCACAATAGAGCAGATGCAGATGATTACTGCCCAGATAAATGCTCCAACGCTTGCCAATAACATAGAAGGAGGTAAGTCTCCTTTACTTTCTGCCACTGAGCTCGAGAAAATCGGTTATAGCACAGTCGTCTTTCCAGTGGCTACCACATATGCAGTAGCAAAGGTTGTAGGAGACCTGATGACTGAACTCGCAACCACCGGGACCACAGCTGGCTTCAGCAACCAGATGGTCTCTTTTGATGAGTTTAATGATCTGATCGGCCTTGACCACTTGCGTTCCCTGGAACGCAAATATTTTCAAACCTAACACAACAGATTCCAGGGTATCTCTGTTGAAGGAGAAAAAAAAATGAGACAATCCAATTTTTTTAATTTTGTACTTTTCTTATTTGCCTCTCTATTTCTGATCATGGTCAGTTCAGATTGTGCTGTTGCCAAAGATGGCAGCTTGACTTTTGCCACCACCACGCCACCTAAAAGCAACCATGAAATAGCTGCCCAGAAGTTCGTAGACACTGTGGCAAAAAAAACCAATGGCAGGATTAACATTAAACACTATGGGGCAGGATCTTTGTACAATGCAAAATCTATCATGCCAGCCATGTCAAACAACCAGATTGATATTGGTCTTTTGCATGTAGCCCTGGTAGGCCGCCGTTCTCCAGTACTTGAGTTTGTAGGATCTTTTGGTGCTTTAGGTTGTTGGGAAAGCTATGAACATTATTATAAATTCCTTGATAACCCCAGGACTCGCGAGATAGCTTCGGCTGAATTTGAAAAATATTTCAATGGCAGGCTGCTTGCTGCATGGTCTTTTGGAACCAGCTTGATTGGTCGCAGGGACAAAGCCATTACAACTATTGACGATTTCAAAGGCTTAAAAATACGTACAGCAGGAACAGCCATGGCAACCATGTATAAGGCATTGGGGGCTATCCCGATTAGTCTGAGCTCTAAAGAACTCTATACAGGTCTGCAACGTGGAACCATAGAGGGAGCCGGCTCCGGAGTTTCCAGATGGCGACGCTCCAAACTCTATGAAGTGGCTCCATATTTAACAGTTGACCCGACAATACCATACTTTAGCATGTGGATTGTGATCAACAACAAATCCTGGAGTAAACTCTCCAAGGAAGATCAAAAAATAATATCTGAGACAGCCAAAGATTTAGAATCATGGACAAGAGATTATGCAGCCAAAGAGCGGGCAGAAGATTTTGCCTTCTTAAAAACTAAAGTAAAGGCATTTGAAGAACTTTCCAGTAAAGAGAAAGCCAAACTCGTTAGTACAGTCAAACCGGTTATGAAAAAATTTGCAAAAGAGCAGCTTGGTGATCAATACCAGGAACTATGGGATTTGCTGGAAAAATCAAAATAAAAATTGTCATATGTTTATAATAGATTTAATTAAGGAAATAAAATGAATAAACCAGCTGTTTCACCGGAGCATGGGCCAGGGATCTTGATAGATCGCATATCCTTTGCCTTTGCTCTGGTGGCTGGTCTAATGATGTTATCAGTGGCCTTATTTATGTCTTTTGAGGCTTTCTCACGGCATTTTCTGGATCAGCCTACTTCATGGGTTTTGGCTATTTCGACCCTGATCTTTATATGGTTCACGTTTTTGTCTGTTCCCTACGGTATAAAATCAGATAAACATGTTGCCTGTGATGTCTTTGTTACCCTGCTGCCAGCTCGCAGCAGACAGGCCATTGGAATAGCCACTGATCTTGCATCTCTTATCTTTATCATTGCCTTAGGTATTTACGGATTTAACCATTTCATGGAAGCCGTAAAATATAATTCCATGAGTGACGGTCTGTTCCGTTACCCCATGTGGCTTGTTGCTCTATCAATTCCCATTGGCATGGTTTTAAGTGTCATTCAATTTATAAGAAAAATTCAGACCAGGATCCTTTGGATAAAAAAACATTCTGAAAAATCCTCTGAAGCATCATCTGTATCTCCGGTTCTCATGGTTGGTTTCTTTTTACTATCGGCTGCTGTGGGAATCGCTGTTTATTTTTTCAGTCAGCCCATAGGCATTCTTATCTTTGCTCTGGCACTTTTATTTTGGGGAGTGCCCATAGCATTTGCCTTGGGGCTGGTAGGCCTTACAGGTCTGTTATTTTTCCATGGAAGTATCAGCGGCTTAAATACCCTGCCCATAGTAGCAGAGCATACATCCACCAACTTCATTTTAATGGCCATTCCTTTATTTACCCTTGGCGGTCTGATTCTATCACGAAGTGGACTGGGTGAGCAGATATATGACTTGAGCAGTAAATGGCTTGGCTGGATGCCGGGCGGCCTGGGCGTGGGTACCTGTATCACCGGGGGAATCCTGGCAGCCATGATAGGGTCAAGCACAGCAGTTACCGCAATTATAACACTTGTTGCCATGAAACCATTACTGGACCGTGGCTACGATAAAAAGCTGGTTATCGGCACGGTAACCGGCAGCAGCCTGGGATTAATCATTCCACCCAGTATTGGGTTTATTGTTTATGGTTTTCTGACCGATACATCAGTGGGAGACCTTTTCATGGCCGGAGTTATTCCGGGAATCATGCTGGTTACCATGTTCAGTATATATATTGTTATTAGTTGCAAGTTCAGCGGTAAATATGAGGCTGTCTCTTTCACCTGGACAGAGCGCCTGATCTCATTGCGAAAATCTTTTATAATAATTCTTGGCCCTGCATTTGTCCTTGGCAGTATATACACCGGTGTTGCCACACCTACTGAAGCAGGGGCAATATTGGTGATTTACAGCCTTTTTTGTGCCTTAATTTTTCGTAAAATAGACTGGAAAGGTTTTGTTCAATGCCTGATAGACAGCAGCATTCTTTCAACAATGATCATAATGATTATGGTCGGAGCTCTGGTTATGTCCAACGTAATAACACTTCTTCAGATTCCGGCAAATCTCACTGAATCCATCCTTGCATCGGGTATGCCGATCTGGGGAGTTATTCTTATGATTGTTCTTCTTTACCTTTGTCTGGGCATGTTCCTGGACGGCGGGTCAATAACTGTTCTTACTGTCCCTGTCATCGCGCCTATGCTTCCGGTTCTTGGAATCGACACAATTGCTTTTGGTGTTATACTTATGATGCTCATTGAAACAGCATTACTTACTCCACCGGTAGGACTTAATCTATTTACGGTTAAGGGTATTGTTGATGAGCCGATCTCTTTTATCATAAAAAGTGTTATTCCGTTTGTAATAATCCTTACTTTTGGCATTATCCTGGTTTTCATGTTTCAAGATATCGCTTTATGGCTGCCTTCTCTGATGAGATGATCATCACTCCCTTGAAGTCGATCCTTCAGATAGAATATGCTTGACACTGCTCTCCTTTTGCATTATGTTGCTATTTAGGTAGCAACTTTTTAAAAAGGTGCATTATGGATAACATTTCAAGCTTAAAAGAATTGGGATTTACACAATATGAGGCTGCTTGCTACATGGCATTAATCAGCAAGCACCCCATAAACGGTTCCAGGCTCAGCAAAATTTCAGGCATTGCAAGATCAAGAATTTATGATGTCCTTAGAAGCATGATATCCAAAGGTTATGTTCTTGAAATAGAATCCTCCCAGTATGCACCCTTTCCGCCAGACGAACTAATTAAAAAACTTAAGATAAATTTTAATCAAAACATCAAAACATTTGAAAAGGAAGTTGCAAAAGCTTCACAGGAGCAAGTGTATGAATACATATGGACGTTAACCGGCTATGACAATATCATGCTCAAAGCAAAAGAAATGATTGAAACTGCGGAAAAAGAAATCTATGCAAGATTGTTTTCAAAAGCAAGTAATTATCTTGAAAAATACCTGAAAAAGGCTGATAAACGCGGTGTTAATATCAGATATATTGCCATGGGTGATGTGTCTGTAGACTTTGATGTTCAGGTTATACACCCTGAAAAAGATTTGCTCATTGAAAAAATTGGGGGCCGCTCTTTTGATATTATTACTGATAAAAAAGAATCTCTTGCAGGGATATTCGATCCAAAGAATGAAGATGCATCGCCCATAAGCTGGACAAGAAATAAATGGTTTGTAACTGCCAACAGAGACAGCCTGCGTCATGACTTTTATCATTGTTTTCTTACGAAAACCTATGATGACCATAAAGAACTTACAGAAAAAGAAAAAAAGATTTATCAAATAATAAAACAAGACGACTAAATAAAGGCAATAAATCAATAAAAGGTTGATTTAAAAGGAGGACAACATGGATTTATTAAAAAAAAATAATATAGAAACAGGGTTTTCCGAATTTTCGGATTCTGATATTTTTGAATTTGAAGAAACTTGCGGAGCACATCATTATGAAAGAGTCAAACTGGTTGTGAGACACGCTATAGGATGCTGGCTCTATGATGAAAATGGAAAAAAATACTTAGACTGCCTTGCAGCATATTCTGCTGCAAATCCAGGACATCATCACCCTGACCTTATTAAAGCAATAACCAACGCTCTTGAAGGCAAATTTGCATCAGTGTTGTCCAATGTTGTTTATACAGACCCTCTGGGAGTATTCCTATCAAAAATGGCAGAGTTTGCGCCTCAGCTTGGCCCTCGCTTTGGGAATAAAGGTAATAAGGTCCTTCCCAAAAACGGCGGGGTTGAATCTGTTGAGACTGCTATCAAAACAATGCGCTATTATGGTTACAAACAAAAAGGTATTAAAGATGGTAAGCAGGAAATCATTGTATTTAATAACAATTTCCACGGGCGTACTATTTCTGTAGTTTCTTTTTCAAGCAGCGAGAAATCCAAGCAGGGCTTTGGCCCTTTAACACCAGGGTTTATATCTGTTGAATATGGCGATATCTTTGCTGTAAAAAAAGCAATCAATAAAAACACCTGTGGAATTCTTGTTGAGCCCATGCAGGGAGAAGGTGGGATGATTGTTCCTCCTGAAGGCTTTCTCAAGGGCTTAAGGGTGCTTGCAGATGACAATGATCTTCTTCTGATCTGTGATGAAATTCAGGTCGGACTTGGAAGAACCGGAAAAAAATTCTGCTTTGAACATGAAAATATTGTACCTGATGGTATAATACTAGGTAAAGCACTTTCAGGCGGCATCATTCCTTTATCAGTCTTTATAACCAATGCAGAGATCATGGATATGGTTTTCAGCAAAGGCTCTGACGGGTCAACCTTTGGCGGCTACCCTTTAGCGTGTGTTGCAGGGGTTGCAGCACTTGAAATTATTGAAAAGGAAGATCTTGTTAAAAGAGCAGCTGAAAAAGGAAAAATATTAAAAGAAAAAATTGAAAAAATAGCATCAAAGTCTCCCCACGTAAAAGAAGTGCGGGGCAAAGGGTTGTTTATTGGAATTGAGGTGAAAAAAGGAAATGCAATGGAATTCTGTCAAAAGCTTGCTGGTCTGGGCGTAGTCGCAAATGACAGCCATGGTCATACAATCAGAATTTCACCACCATTAATTATTAATGATCAGGAAATAGACTTTTTAGTAAAACAACTTGAAAAAGTTCTGGCATGAAGTAATTGTGATGTCAGGTTTCTTTATCAATTTCATTATTTGATGCAGCAACTTTAAAAGCTGATTCAAATGAGTCAAGTCTTTTACTGACAAGTGTTCTATACTCAGGAAGGAATCTTTCAGCAAGAGGTCTGCCTGGAGATGATTTAAGTGTATTAGGATTTACTGCTTTTCTGTTAATCCTGACTTCATAGTGGACATGGGGTCCGGTTGCATGACCGGTACTCCCGACTTTTGCAATAACTTCGCCCTGACTTACAAACTTTCCAGGCTTTACTAAAAGTTTACTGCAATGCCCGTAATAAGTTTCATATCCATTTGGATGAACAACAATGACAAGTTTACCATATCCACCTACCCAACCGGAAAATCTAACCTTGCCATTTGCTGTTGCAAATATTGGTGTGCCCGTTCTTGAGCCATAGTCAATGCCTGTATGCCTTCTATATTTTTTTAAAACAGGATGAAACCGACGAAAAGAAAAGGATGATGTTATTTTGCCTGATTTAATAGGGACACGTAAAAACATCTTTTTTACAGGTCGGCCTTTTTCATCATAATAATTCTCATATTTCCCATCATTAAACAGAAAAGCTGAAAACGTTTTCCCCCTTGCAATATAACGGGCAGCAATGATTTTACCATATTTTACAAATTTGCCGTCTTTACTGAGTTTCTCAAACTCAATCTGAATCCTATCTCCTTTTCTGGGAAAAAGGAAAAAATCAATATCCCATGAAAATATTTCTGCGTACTCAAATGCCAATGATTGCTTTTCCCCGCCAGCCAGGATTGCCTGGAACAAAGAATCTCTTAATATAAATTCTTTTACAGCAACTTGTTTATCCAGAACAATTTTACTCTTGATGACATCAAACCCGTGATTATCATTTTTCTTTGCAACATATTGAGTTAAAAAATCTCTCTTATATACTATTTTTTGAAGTTGCCTGCTGCTTGAAAAAAAAAGTGTATATTCATCACCTTTTCTTGACCTTCTAAAATCAAAAACTTTTTTAAAATCTCCAGAAAGCTTTAATATCTCAGCAGAAGAAATTTGATGGTCTCTCAGCTCACAATAGAATGGTTTGTTTTTTATCAATCCTTTTTCAATTATATAGCCAGGTTCAGCTTCTGGTGCATTGGTTGTGGGGGCGACCGTTCCTGCGATAAGTTCTGAAAGATCTTTTGGGGTTGACTTAGATTGTTTTGAGTTGTCAGGCTCAGTAAAATCAGATTTAATAATATTGGTTTGGGAAGAAGAGGAAAAAAATAAATTAAATAATAAAACTATTGAGCAAACTATTAATAAGCTGAAAATTGTATATCTTTTTTTAATTCTTTTTACTTTTGTCAAAGGTCTTAAGCCCTGCCACTATAAATGTCATCAACAAAAACTCTTACTACCACTATATGACAAATTCATCAATGTCAACAAAACCGAACAAAATTATAAATTAGCTCCTAGAAACAAGCTGCCTAGTATCATTAATGTCATGCCGGCAAAGAGTTCAATCCATAGTTCCAGGCTACCTGTTTTTTTATCTTTTTTTGCAACCATATTAAGTGAAACAACTTTACCTGATATTGCTAATAAAACAACCATTGATATGGTAAAACCCATGCCAATTGATATGGCCAATCCCAGTATTATGCTGAGAAAAAACAGATCCATTGATAATGCAAATAACATTACTATTATTACTCCCGGGCAGGGAATACAGCCAACAACTGCTGCGGACAGAACAGGATTTAGATTTTTGTTGTCACCCTGTCGGGTTTCATGCTTACCTTTTACTAATTTATAGCTGCTGTATAGGAAAATTCCTAATCCTAAACAAGTAATAATGCTGTAGCTTGCAACCTGAGTTATGTTTGTGACACTGTCAAGATTATCCATAATACTTGTATTTAATATAAGACGTACAAAAAGAACAAAAAGAATACCGGAAACTCCATGAAAGAGTGCAATAAAATTACTAAAAAGTAATCCCTGTGCGTAAGAAGGCCGTTGTGTCAATACATATGACAATGCAATGGCTTTGCCATGCCCTGGCCCTGCTGCGTGAATTACTCCGTATGCAAAAGCAGCCAAAATTAAAAGTCCTATTGGTGTCACGCTGTGATCAGCTTTTGCTTGTCTAACAAGTAAAGTCATTTTTTCTTTTAAATATTGCTGCCATACGATTATTTTTAAAAAAACCTTACTGAGCAAAGCAGGTTCATAAACTGTAGTCTCAGTTGCTGAACGATTATCCTGCTTTGCAGTAAACGGGTTATTGGCGTTTGCAAAAGGAGCAAGCCCGACACAGAACCAGAGGCACACTATGATTCCAACAATAATAACAGGAGAAATTATTGTTTTCATCTGTTTATTTTAAACTCTAGAAATAATGCCATGGGATTGATCATATCAAAATATATCTTTGTTGATTTATCTTCTTTTATCATTGTTTTTACTTTAAATTTTTTTAAACAGCCTTGGGAATCATCCAGGATTACACCTTCCTGTTCAGAAAAAAAAAGGGCTGAATAATAAGAAGGGTCATAAGTTGCAACTATCATATGTTTTGCATTCTCTACAGCGCTTACATGACACGGCACAAAAAACTCATAAATCAATTTTTTACCCTTAATTTTGGCAAAAAAGTCCTTAACGAATTTAACATCAAATACTTTGTTATCAATTTTTATAAAAATAAAATAATTAAAATTGGATAAATACGAAAACGCCTTTTCTTTAATGACTGCAACCTCATTTTTTTCCAGAACCTGATTTCTATTTGCGTCATAATCTCCAATAATCATGCTTGCAAACATTTCATCAAATTCCCACCAGATATTAAAACCTGCAACTCCTTTATCATCAAAAACAACTTTTATCTTCTGATTGATAAATGTATGGGGGTGGGCTTGAACAATTCTACTTGCTGTAAATAAAAAAAGTATGCCCAGAAGAATTACAATAATGTTCTTTTGCATGATCATTTCTTTTCTCTAAAAAAATCCAGAGCAACCTCATTAAACCCACACGCGAGGTGAGTGTTTCTTATATCATCCTCTGTAAACCATTTCAAACACTGCCCTTCTGTTAATTTTATTTTACTTATATCTAAATTTTCTCTCTTCCAAAATACATATTCTATTCTATCAACAAATTCCACAATTTTAAATTCTGCAAAGCCCTGAATGTCCAAATCCATTTCTTCTTTCATTTCTCTGACAATGCACTGCTTTGGGGTTTCATCCTTTTCAACATGGCCCCCCGGGATGTCCCACATATTTGGATATGGAATATCCGGGATATTATCTCTTAAAAAAAGTAAAATTTGCATTTTGTTATTTAAAAATATGATACTGCAACCTTTTCTCTTCATAAGCGCCTTTTTGCACCATTGTTTTCTAAAAACATCTGCAGTCTTTTATAAGGGTGTGCGCCAACTAATTTATGCTGATTAATAATGTATGTTGGAGCTGCCATGAGTTCTAAATCCCGTGCACGCTTCCAGTCAGAATCAACTTGAGGTTTAAACGTCTCCATCTCAAGGTGTTTTACTGCATCTTTGCCTGACAAACCAATTGACTCAACTACATTTGCTAAAACCTGTTTATTAGAAATATCTGCTCCTTCAGAAAAAAAAACTTTAAAAACTGCATCATGATATTGATCTTCTTTATCCAAAGAGGCTGCCCAAAACCCCAATTGCTGCGCCGAACAGCTATTGTATATTTTGTGCAATTCACAGGCAGGCAGACCATGATCAGTTGCCATTTTATGAAACTTAGCTGCCATGACTTTAGAATCTATTTGCAGAGAAGCTGCAATTTCTTTAATTGAAATACCATCAACCGGAATATCCGGACGAAGAGGAAAGGCTCTCCATCTAATATTAATGTCATATTCCAGTTTAAGCCTTTCAACACGACCTGTGCTAAAGTAACACCATTGTCAGATGTAGTCAGAAAACATTTCAATTTCTATAGTTGTAAGCGTTTTAGTTGTCATTATTCTC
>JAIOSM010000323.1 GCA_021107575.1 Desulfobacteraceae bacterium
ATAAATATAACTGGGAAATAGTTCCAAATACGGGACCTTATATTATTTCCGATTTCCAGAAAGGTAAATTTGTTAGGTTTTCAAGAAAGAAAGACTGGTGGGCAAAAGATCTGCAATATTTTAAAAACAGGTTTAATGTAGATTATGTAATTTTTAATGTGATAAGAGATTATAACATGCTTTTTGAGTATTTTAAAAAAGGGAAAATTGATATATTTGCCCTTACAATACCTGAATACTGGCATGAAAAGTCTGATATTTCTATTTTTAATAATGGATACGCTGAAAAAATATGGTTCTTTAATGATACCCAACAATCTGCCATGGGCATGTGGCTTAATCAGGATAAAGCAATTTTTTCAGATATTAATGTAAGAAAAGCCTTTGCCCATGCAATGAATATTGAAAAAGTGATTACTAAAGTTTTGCGAGATGACTACGTGAGACTTGATCATGCCTATGTAGGATATGGTGATTATTCCAATACTGAAATTAAACCTCGAAGGTATTCAATTGAAAAAGTTGAATACTTCATGAAAAAATCAGGTTGGGATCGTGGAAATGACGGCATATGGGCAAAAAGCAAAGATCGTTTCAGTGTCGAAGTTACATATGGGTTTGATGAACATACTCCAAGACTTGTTGTTTTAAAAGAAGAGGCAAAAAAAGCTGGAATTGAGTTAAAACTCCAGAAACTTGATATGGCAGCAACATTTAAAAAATTTCTTGAAAAAAAACATGATGTGGCATGGATGGGCTGGAGTACAGGTTTAAGACCTGCTTTTTGGCAGTTCTGGCATTCAGATAATGCACATAAACCCCAGACCAACAATATAACCAATATTGATGATCCTGTTATAGACAAGCTTATTGATCAATATAGGGAAAGTCTGAATGTAAAAGAAAGGATTGAATTGTCTTTGATAATTCAAAGCAAAGTGCATGACCATGCAGTATTTGTTCCAACATTTATGGTTCCCTATGTCAGGCAGGGGTATTGGAGATGGTTAAAACTTCCGCTATCCCATGCAACAAAACAATCCACAACACTGTTTGATCCTTTTAATTCCACAATAGGCGGTTTGTTCTGGTTTGATCAAAAGGTTTACGACCAGACAATTAAAGCTATGAAGGATAAAGAAAAGTTTATTCCTGTTATTATTAAAGATGAAAATTTTAGAATAGGTTTATAAATCAGGAGCTGATAATTTGGATGACCAAGTACTTCTTAATGTTAAAGATGTCTCAGTTGCGTTTAATACAGAAGCGGGAAAAGTTCATGCCGTAGATCATGTGAGGTTTGAACTTAAAAAAGGTATAATTTTAGGTCTTGTTGGTGAGTCAGGATGCGGCAAGAGTGTTACAGCGCTGAGTGTTATGAGACTGTTACCTAAACCATCCGGGCAGATTATTAATGGAAGTATAATTTTTAATAATGAAAATATTCTCAACTTTTCTCCTGAAAAAATGACTCGGATAAGGGGAAAAAAGATCTCAATGATATTTCAGGAACCAATGACTGCATTGAATCCTGTTCATTCAATCGGGAAACAAATAAAAGAAGTTTATACTCTTCATTTTTCTGAGATGAATTTAAAACAAATAAAACAAGCATCTGTTGAAATGCTTGCAAAAGTTGAGATTGCTGATCCTGAAAAAGTTTTAAAACTCTATCCCCATCAACTTTCGGGCGGAATGAGACAAAGAGTAATGATTGCCATGGCACTGGCCTCCAGGCCTGAAATTTTAATTGCTGATGAGCCGACTACTGCATTGGATGTAACAGTTCAGGCTCAAATCCTCAGTTTAATCAAAGAACTGCAGAATAGCTTTTCAATGTCAGTTATTCTTATCACACACGATCTTGGTGTGATAGCAGAAAATTGTGATGAGGCAGTTGTAATGTATGCAGGAAGAGTTGTTGAAAAAGCTTGCGTGAAAGAGCTTTTTAAAAACCCTCTACATCCTTATACTAAAGGTCTTTTAAATTCAATTCCATCTTTGGAAAGAAAAGGAAAAAGTAAAAGAAAAACTCAACTCCCGACCATAAAAGGTCAGGTACCATCCCTTGAAAATATGCCAAAAGGGTGTAGATTTAATCCGAGATGTCCCGTTAAAACAGCTATATGTGAAAGTCATGTCCCCCACGAACAAAAGTATTCATTAAATCATTCAGTTGCCTGCCATTTTGTAAATAACAGAGAGGGTAATAATGCCTATTCTTGAAGTAAATAATCTTAAGAAGTATTTTCCTGTATATAAAGGGGTGTTTTTAAGGCCTAAGGGTTTTGTATATGCAGTTGATGATGTTTCTTTCACTGTGAAAAGAGGAGAGACTCTTGGGCTTGTTGGCGAATCAGGTTGTGGTAAAACTACTCTCGGAAGATGTCTCACGGCTTTATATGATAAAACAGACGGTAATGTTCATTTTTGTGATCAAGATATCTTTTCTTTAAGCCCAAAAGAATTAAAAACTTTTCGCCTTAGAGTCCAGATGATTTTTCAAGATCCGTTTGAATCTTTAGATGCAAGGCAGACAGTCAAAGAGATCCTTGAGGAAAAGTATCTTATACATAAAAAACACAATAGAATTAATATTGATGATGAGATTGCAGTACTCCTTGAAAAAGTAGGTCTTTTAAATGCCGATATGTCTAAATACCCCCATGAATTCAGCGGAGGTCAACGGCAACGGGTAGGCATTGCAAGAGCAATAAGCTTAAACCCTGAGCTTATTGTTTGTGATGAGCCTGTTTCTGCGTTAGATGTTTCTGTCCAGTCAAAGATTTTAAATCTTCTTTTAAAACTTCAGGAAGAAATGAAACTTACATATGTTTTTATTTCCCATGATCTTGCAGTTGTAAAACATATTTCTGACAGAATAGCAGTTATGTACCTTGGGAAAATAGTTGAACTTGCAGATGCAGATTCTTTATATGATAAGCATCTGCACCCGTATACTGAAGCGTTATTGTCTGCAATCCCCATTCCTGACCCTGAAACAAAAAAAGAAAGAATAATTCTTAAAGGAGAGATTCCATCAATACAAAATCCTCCAAAAGGCTGCAGATTTCATACAAGATGCAGGTACAGTACGGATATCTGTAGGAAAGAAGAGCCTGTATTGTTGATCAATAACAGAGAAAAAGAACATTATGTTGCCTGCCATCAATATGGGTGATGTAAAAAATCTTGCAACAAACTCAATCAAATGGTAAAAGTTTTGGGTTAAGCAGGGAAGTTTTTAAAAAATTGTATAATACATGAGGATACACAATATTGAGTCGGTCTAATAAAAGGTCTGGTTTATGTGTTTTTGTTTTTTTATGCCTTTTTTTTTCAAGTTGCAGCGATACAGGCGATAAATACAAATCTGAAGTATATATTGTAAAATCCGGAGATATAATTATCACCCCCTCGCAATTTACTGAGGAACTTGAACTTAGAAAGGCTGGTTATACTTATAATATTAAGGATTATCCTTCAGAGTATAATTTAATAGTAATGCAAATTGCAAAGGATTTGTCTGAAGAGATTGTTTTATTACATACGGCTCGTGAAAAAGGTATTACAATATCAGATGAAGAATTGGAAAAAGCTGAAAAGGATTTTTTAAAAGATTATCCTGATGATATCTTTAAAAATATGCTTTTAAAAAATGCTGTTGAATATTCTTTATGGAAAAAAAGATTTAAAAAAAGGCTGATTATTGATCGTTTGATTCAACAGGAATTAAGAGAGAAAATTGTGATTAAAACTGAAGATGTTGTAAAGTTTTATGAAAAGCATAAAAAAGAAGAAAAAGGTGATATAAGTGAAAATGAATTAATTGTTCAACTTAGGGAAGAAAAAACTGAAGAAATGTATTTTAACTGGATTAACACGGTTAGCGCTAAATATCCGGTTGATATAAACAAGGAAGAACTTAAATAATTTTTAATAGGCTTAGATCAAAATAAAAAAACATGAAAAAAAGAACATAAGCAAAAAAATATAAACGAATAAATATTATAAGGTAAAATAAAGATGGCAAACAAAATCAAGGCTTTGGTAATAATATTAATATGTTGTATATTTTTTACAATTTCCCATGCTGAAGTTATAGATAAAATTGTAGCAATTGTAAATGAAGACATCATCACGCTTGTGGAACTTAATAAAGCAATAAAACCATATATTACAGAAGTTGAAAAAACTGCATATTCCAGCGAAGAAAAAACCCAAATTATTCATAAACTTCAAAAAGACATGCTTACAAAGATGATTGAATTTCAACTTGCAGAACAAGAGGCAGAGCGGTTAAATATTCAGGTTTCAGATGAAGAGTTTCAAGCTACTCTGGAAAGATTGTTAAAAAAAGAGAATCTAACCCGGGAAGAGCTTGAAAAAGCACTTATTAAAGAAAAGGTGACTTTTGAAGAGTACGAGAATGAAATGCGAAGTAATATATTACGACCGAAATTGATTAATCGTGTAATCAAGTCAATGGTTGTTATTACCAATGAAGAAATTGAAGAATATTATGAAGAACATGAAGACCAATATTTAGGAGTCAGCAAATATTATTTAAGAAATATTCTTATCAGTGAGAAAGATGAAATAGATAAAGTGAAGGTGTTTTTGGATCAGGGTCAGGATTTTAAAAAAATTGCACAAGAATATTCAATCGCGTCTAATGCTTCGACTGGCGGTGACCTAGGTTCGTTTGAACTTGATGTATTTGCTGAAAATATAAGAGAAAGTATACTTTTGCTTGAAAAGGGGCAATATACTGATGTGATCTCAACTGAGGGGGGATTCCAAATTTTTTTTCTTGAAAAAATTGAGAAATTCGGTGATAAGACTTTAGAACAGGCAAACAAGGAAATTTCTGAAAAATTATTTAGCGTTAAAGCTGAGAAAAAATATCTGGAATGGTTTGAATTGCTAAAAGAAAGATCTCATATAAAAATAACACTTTAATTTGAAGAATATAGAATTTTCATAAATATTTGATTGGTATATTTGATTTATAAAGGAAGATGATATGCAAAAGGAACCTAATGAAATACTTGTAATTAGTATAAAAAGGCTTTTGCGGCGGGGAGCAACAAAACAACTTAAGAATATTATTCAAAAAACTCATACAGTTGATTTGTCTACAGTCTTTCGTGAACTCAGTTCTGATAACAGAAAAAAATTATTTTCCCTTATTGAAACTTTAGAACAAAAGGGAATCCTTTTTTCAAAGCTTGAAGAAAGTACATTTTTAGATCTTGTAAAAACTATAAAGTTTGAAACCCTTGTTGAAATTTTTGATCAGATGCCTGCAGATGACGCTGCTGAATTGTTAGGCAGACTTGACGAAGAGGTTTCCGATAAAATTCTTGAAAAAATGAAAACAAAGGGCTCTGAGGATGTTGAAGAACTCATGAGCCATGGAGAGGATACTGCAGGAAGCTTGATGATGCCGGATTTTATCGCCCTGGGAGAAGATGTGGGGGCAAGAGAAGCTATTGATGCTCTGCAGAACAAATTTCTTGATGTTGAAATGCCATTTTATATTTATGTTGTAGATGAATATGAGAAACTGGTAGGAGTCAGCTCATTAAGGCAACTTGTTGTTGTTCCTCCTGAGAAACCATTAAAAGATTTTATGGCAAAAGATATTGTTTCAGTTAAAACATATACTGACCGGGAAGTGGTGGCAAAGGTTGTATCCCGATATGATTACCTTGCTGTGCCTGTGGTTGATGACGATAACAGAATTGTGGGTATTGTAACTGTTGATGATGTTATAGATATTCTTCATGATTCTGCCACAGAAGACATGCTGAAAATGGCAGGTGTGGGTGACGATTATATTGAAACCCAGACAATTTTGCGAGGAACAAAAATCCGCTTGCCATGGCTTTTTGCAAGTTTTATAGGTGGGATTGCAGCATTTCTTATAATTGGAAGATATGAAACAAGTCTTGCACAATATACAATTCTTGCAGCTTTTATACCGGTTATTATGGGTATGGGTGGTAATATTGGTACACAATCATCAACAATTGTTGTGCGTGGTATTGCAACCGGCATGATTAATATAAGAGATTTCTGGAAAATTATATCTAAAGAACTTGCCATAGGTTTAATCCTTGGTATTTTTTATGGACTTTTCATAGGTGTTATTACAAGTGTGGTTTATAGAACAGAGCCAGTCATTATTCCCCTTGCAATTTCAGTCGGGCTTGCTGTTGTTTCATCCATGACTGTTGCAGCTCTTGTGGGTTCGGGTATTCCACTATTCTTTGAAAAGATTAAAATTGATCCGGCAATTGCCACAGGCCCTTTTGTTACAACTGCGGTGGATATTATAAGTATCTTTTGCTATTTTGTAATTGCTACTATTTTACTTGGTCTATAAGTGTCCATGTCGGATTTTTCCTCAGATGCTGTCTTACTTAGAAGGATAGAATATGGAGATTATGATTATATAATAACCTTTTTATCTGAGACAAATGGCAAAATTTCAGTTATTGCAAAAAATGCAAAAAAGAGCATAAGGCGCTTTCAGGGTTCTTTAGATCTGTTTTCCACTATGAATATTCAAGTATCCTTTCCAAAGAAGAAAAAAAATGCGCTGCCTGTGCTTGTAAATGTGGACCTTATTGATCCTTTTGAAAAAATTAGAACCGATGTTGAAAAAACCGGATATGCAAGTTACTGGATGGAGATTATTACTTTTTATTTAGAGGAGCAAAAGTCGCAGTCTGGTTTATTTAAACTTCTTTTTTTTTCCCTTGATGCTTTAAATTCAGGGGCTATATCAAAACAAGTCATTAATTTATTGTTTCAAATAAGATTTATGAGTATTTCAGGTTTTGCTCCTGATTTAAAAAACTGTGGAGTATGTAGAATGCCCATAGATAAAACCAGGGCAGAGAACAGTCATGGGAAAGTGATATTTGATGTAAAAAATGGTCGCCTTGTTTGTGATAAATGTATGAAAAGAACTGTAATAAACAGTGTAAGAATTTCTAAGGGAACACTGAAACAACTTGCATGGATAAATGAAAATGGGATTACCAAGGCCGGGAGAATTAAATTTTCAAGCCTTGCAATCAAAGAAGGAGAAACTCTTTTACAGGCATTTATTCCTTTTCATATTGGACGTGAGTTTAAAAGTCTTCTGTTCTTAAATAGAATTAAGAGGGAGCTATGAATTTAGAAGAACTGCTTCTGAAAGATGAAATAAAAGCATCTGTGCCCTGCCGCATCGATTTAGGCGGTACTCTTGATATCAGTACTTTTTATATTCCTTTAAATTTCTTGTCTCCATCAAGTTTTAATATTGCAATTGATATGCGTACTCATGTAACTTTATCTCCATTTAAAAAGGGACACGTTAAAATCTCTTCAAAAGGGTTTGACGCCGCTCAATTTTCAGCCCATAAAGCTCCATTCAATCATCCCATGGGACTTATGTTTGCAATAGCTGATTATTTTAACGCTCATGGAGTTCACATACAAATTGAGTCGTCTTCACCACCAAGAAGCGCACTGGGTGGCTCTTCTGCTGCTGCTGTTGCCATTACTGCAGCATTTCTTGCTGCCAGAGATATCGCAAAGGGGATTTATGTTAAAAATAGTGTTAATGTTGAAAAGGCAGCAAAGATTGCCCATTATATTGAGTCAAGTGTCGCCGGAGTCCCCTGTGGTATGCAGGATCAGCTTGCTGCAGCTTTTGGCGGGGTTAACCAGTGGTTTTGGAAGCTTGATCAAGGCGGACAACCTGTATTTATACAAAAACCTTTATTTAAAGATAACAGCGATATCATTAAATTGAATGAAAGTATTCTTGTGGCATATTGCGGTATTCCTCATGTATCAAGCCAGGTAAATAAAAAATGGGTTAATCAGTTTATTTGTGGTGAGAATCGTGATAAATTTGAAAAGATTATCAAGTTAACTGATCGGTTTGTCAGAGCATTACAAGATCATGATTTCAGTCTTGCAGGAAAATATATGAATCAGGAGACTGAAATAAGATTAGAAATGACTCCACAAGTGCTTGATTCTATTGGAAAAAAATTGTTTAATAGAGCATTGCAATTAAATGTCGGTGCAAGATTTACAGGCGCCGGAGGAGGGGGATGTGTCTGGGCAATTGGAAATAAAGAGAATATTAAAGACTTAAAGCAGGACTTTAATAAGCTGCTTAGCAATGAAAAAGAGGCCATAGTTATAGACACAGCAGTTGATTCTAAAGGGATTATGATTTATTAGAATTAATCGGGATCAATTGTTAAATATATAATATTTTAAAAAGTTGGAGTAAAATGAATTTTCAAGATGTTATTCTAAATTTACAAAAGTTTTGGGGTGATAAAGGTTGTGTATTGATCCAACCTTACGACATGGAAGTAGGAGCTGGAACTTTTCATCCTGCAACCCTGCTTAAGGCGCTGGGCCCAGAGCCGTGGAAAACGGCATATGTTCAGCCTTCAAGGCGCCCTACAGATGGCCGGTATGGAGAAAATCCTAATAGACTGCAGCATTATTACCAATTCCAGGTGCTTATTAAGCCGTCTCCTCCTGATATACAGCAATTATATCTTGAAAGTTTGAAAGTTCTGGGAGTTGATCCATTGGAACATGATATCAGGTTTGTTGAAGACGACTGGGAATCACCTACTCTTGGAGCCGCAGGACTTGGTTGGGAAATATGGCTTGATGGAATGGAGGTAACACAATTTACATACTTTCAAAAGACAGGGAGTATTGAACTTTCTCCAATTTCTGTTGAATTGACATATGGCCTTGAGCGTATATCCATGTATCTTCAGGGGGTTGATAATGTTTTTGACCTTAAATGGAATGATGAAATAACATATAGAG
>JAIOSM010000153.1 GCA_021107575.1 Desulfobacteraceae bacterium
ACAAATATAGCATCTCCAATATAAGAGTGGATTTCTCCGTTTTCATTGATAATAGGAGCTGCAATTTTTTTATAGTATGATGCCAGGAATGGTCCTAAATCATCTCCAAGTAATTCACTAATGTGTGAAAAATTTCGAATATCAGAGAAATAAAGAGTTTTGACTTATTTTTTTGTTTTAATCTCAGGGTCTTGATCATTAATCATGATCAACTCAGCATTTTTTTTAGAAACAAATTTTAACAGACGTTTATTAATCCTGGCTTCTTTTTCTTTTTGTACCTGTAATTCAAAAAGTCTTTTGTTTGAAATGTTTAAAAGTTTTTCAAAAGATTTTGATATGTCTAATAGGCTATCGTAAGACTCATCACCTTTCAGGAAGAGTTTGAAACGAAGAATTATTTTTGCAAACAGTGATTTTCTATTATTAGCCATATATTATCAATACTTTTAAATTTTTATCTTTATTAATTTAACTATTGAATATATCTTATAAAGTCAAGATTAATCAGATATCAGGTCTTTAAATAAACAATTGATTGTTATAGTATATTAAAATTTGATAAATTAGAAAAGGTAAAATTTTAGAGATGATTATTCCAGTAGTTCTTGCAGGTGGTTCCGGTACACGATTGTGGCCGTTATCAAGAAAACATTACCCAAAACAACTTATCGAGCTTGTAAATCAATATAGTATGATCCAGGATACTGTTTTAAGGCTTAGTGGCTGTGATGATATGGAACAACCTGTTATCATTTGCAATGACGAGTACAGATTTATGATCGCAGAACAGATGAGAAAGATTAATATTGACCCGGGTCTTATTATTCTTGAACCTGTTGGCAGAAATACTGCCTCAGCAATAACTATTTCTTCACTTATGATTCATGCAAAATATGATGACCCGGTTTTGCTTGTTTTGCCTGCTGATCATATTATTGAAAACGTTACAAATTTTCATGAGATGATCGATTTGGGAAGTAATGCTGCAAAAAAAGGGAATCTTGTAACCTTTGGAATTATTCCTCAAGGGCCTGAAACTGGTTATGGCTATATTAAACAAGCAGATTCTGTTCCTGATTTCACCAATGTTTTTAAAATTGACAAGTTTGTTGAAAAGCCAGTTTTAAAAGATGCAAAAAAATATGTTGAGTCAGGTAAGTATTGTTGGAATAGCGGTATGTTTATGTTTAAGGCTTCAACAATATTGGAAGAACTTAAAAAATATGCACCGGATATTGTTAAAATTTGCAAAAAAGCTGTTGAGAAAGGGCAGGAAGATCTTGATTTTTTCAGACTTGATAAAGAGAGCTTTGAAAAAGTCCCATCTGATTCCATAGATTATAAAGTAATGGAAAAGACCTCAAAGGGAGTTATGATACCATGTGATATCGGGTGGAGTGATATCGGCTCATTTAATGCCCTTTACAGGGCACAGCAACAGCAGAGCGATGAGAATCAAAATGTATTAAATGGTGATATTTTATTAAATAATGTGAAAAATTGTTATATTAATGCAAAAGATAAACTTGTTGCTGTGGTAGGAGTTCAAGACCTGGTTATTGTTGAAACAAAAGATGCTGTGTTGGTTGCCCATCAGGATAAAACACAGGATGTGAAAAAAATAGTAGAAAAACTAAAGAAAAATCAGAGACAGGAGGTCATTGTGCACTCAAAGGTTTACAGGCCTTGGGGGCATTATGAAACCATGGATATATCTGAGAGATTTCAGGTAAAAAGACTTACAGTTAAGCCTGGAGCCAGGCTTTCTTTGCAAAAACATTATCACAGAGCAGAACATTGGACTGTTGTTGCAGGATCAGCCGTTATTACAAATGGTGATAAAGAGATGCTTTTAAATGAAGATCAGTCTACTTATATACCCATAGGTGTAGTCCATAGAATAAAAAACCCGGGAAAGATTCCTCTTGAGATTATCGAAGTGCAGTCAGGAAGCTATCTTGGAGAAGATGATATTGTAAGATATGATGACGTATATGGGCGGGGAGAACCTGATGTCTGATAGTATAATCCAGAGTGTAAAAGGTAAATTTATCCTGGCAGTCCCGGGATTGCCAGATCCTAATTTTGCTGAAACTGTTACTTGTATATGTGAACATAATGAAACCGGTGCTCTTGGCATAATAATAAATAAGTTGCATCCTCTTCTCACAGGCAGAGAGCTTTTTGAGGATATTGGTATTCCCCATAACGATAGTGTGGATAAAATAAAAGTCCACTTAGGCGGTCCTGTGCAACCAAATGGAATATTTGTTTTGCATGGCCCTCCCTTTGAATGGCGGGATTGTCTTAAAATCACACCTGACCTTGGTTTGAGTAACTCTAGAGATATATTACAAGCCGTTGCAACACAGAAAGGTCCTGAGTTATTTATTGTTCTTTTAGGTTGTGCAGGATGGGGCCCTTTTCAGCTTGATAATGAACTTCATGAAAACGCGTGGTTGAGTTGTGATATTTCTGAGAAAATTGTTTTTGCAAATGACTCTGGTGTTAAGTGGGAAGAAGCAATGATGTTAATCGGAGATAGTTAAAAACAAATTTCATGGAACAGGAAAGTAAGTTATCAAAAGATATTTCTAAAATATCTTCCAGCCTTTTTCAAATCATTCAGAAAATAAAAAAAAATACTGAATTTTATGATGATACTTGTAGAAAGTGGGGAAAAACATGCAGTGAGATTCCTTCTCAAGTAAATGATGATTTGATAAAAGTTGCGGTCACAGGAGCAGTAAAATCCGGGAAAAGTACATTTGTAAATTCAATTTTCAAGAGTGATTTTTTAAAAAGAGGGGCTGGTGTTGTAACCTCGGTTATTACAAAGATCAGAATAAAAGAGAGGCTGAAGGCAAAGCTTTTATTAAAATCATGGGATGAAATAAATTTAGAAATTGAAGAGGCTCTTTTATTTTTTGATGATCATTATCTAAGTAAACATACAAATTTTGATTTAAGGAGAAACAAAGACAGAGAGTGTTTGAAAACTATTTATGACAAGCTTTTAGATGAAACATCCTTTTTTGAAAATCAAATAAGACCTCAGGTGATTTTATTTAACAATGTCTTAAAGAATTATGAATTTTGTAAAAATTTTGTTAAATCTCAGGATACTTTGCTGGAATTGAAAAATGGAAGATTTGATGAGCATAAGGTTTTTACAGGTGATCCCTCTAAAGCTTTTTTTATTAAAGATGTTATTCTTGAGGTTAATTATGGAACTATTGATAAAAACCTTATTAATAACAATATAGAAATTGCAGATTGCCAGGGAATCGATTCAACAGATTCCACACAATTATCTAAAGTTCTACAATATCTTGAATCTTCCAATATGATAATCTATCTCATAAGCAGCAGAGTAGGCCTACGAGGGGCTGATATTAAATTTTTGTCCATTATAGATAGAATGGGCATAAGTGATAATGTGGCTTTTGTTGTTAATTGTGATTTAAGTGAGCATGAATCATTAAACGATTTGGTGAGTATTGGAGAAAAAATTGAACAGGAACTTCTTTCTTTTAATAATGGATTAAAATTTTATTATTTTTCATCGCTATATAACCTTTTTAATCAAATTAAACCAAACCTTATTACAAGAGATAAAAAACGAATTAAAGCATGGGAAAGTGATCAGGCAATTGTAAAATATTCCAATGGCAATACTCAAAGATTTTTTGCTGATTTTAAAAATCGAATTAACAAAGACAAGGTCAATCTTGTTTTTGCAAACCCGATGCAACGCCTACAAATTATTGCAAAAGGTTTACAAAAGAAGATTGAATTATTCACTGATCTTTTCTCTGATGATGACAATAATGCAGACAATGCATTAAAAGAGTTAAAAGAGACTCAATCACTTGCTTTGCGGTTTCAAAAACTTATTGAAAATTCCATACAGGGGCTTTCTCAAGATCTTAAAAAAGAAGTTGATTCACAGATCGATAATTATTTTATTCATGAAAAAAATTCAATAATCGATAATCTAATCTCTTTTATTAATAATTATAGTGTTGGGATCAAAAGATTTGAAGAGCAAGGTTTAATATCAGATTTCCCCAAAGCTTTATACTTCGTATTTCAGGATTTCAAAAAAGAGTTTGATTCTCTTCTTGTGGAAAAAGTCACCCCAGAGCTTGTAAGATTTGTTAAAGACCAGGAAAAAAATTTGGAGAACCATGCTAATTCTTTATATTGTTCATATAAAACCGATTTGTTCAACCTGTATAGTCAATTCGGGAAGAGATCCATGGATCTCTCGATTGGCTTGCAGGCTATAAAAAAAAGGCTTAAGATCAAGCCTCCTTCTGCTAATTTCAAAACCAGGTACAGTGCAAGAATTAAGGTGAGCTCTTTTGCAGGATTTGGTATTCATTCTTTACTGTTATGTATAATAAAAGCATTGAAAAAAGAACCAAAATTTATCATGATACCATTATCAACATTAGTGTTAAAAAAAGTATCTTCGCAGTTTAAAAAAGAAGTCTTAAAATCCATAAAATTACAAATCAATGTGTATAGTAAGAAAATTAGGGAAGAATATTTTTATCTTCTTATTCGAGCTCTATCACAGATAGTGAATGAAAAAATTATTGAGCAATTTCAAATTTATTCTGTTGAAATTGATAAAATAGAATCCATAATTAAAAAAGAGCAGTCTGAAAAAAGTGAACAAAAAGCATTTTTAGGGTTGGTATATGAAGAGATAGAAGGAGTCTTACAAAGGATTAATCAAAGTAACTGTCACTTGAAAGAATCATTTTTTGAAGATCATCAGGTTCGAAATCAAGATATGTAAATATTTTTTTTTCCAGCATACCAGTATTTTTTTTCATAAAATCAAACCGTTTAATAAATTCTTTGTTTGTAACATATTTTTTGTATATATAATCGAGCCGTTCATCAAGAGAGGCAACTTTATCATGGAGAACTCTTTTATCAGAATAGTTAATTATTTCAGCCTCAGTCACAGGAGGAGTATCATTATAGTCATCTAAAAAGACATGTTGCCTTATAATATCACCTGTTTCAGGGAACCCAAGCTCATCTATGAGCTTGCCACCGGTCTCAGAGTGTTTCTCTCCTGTTTTAAAACTTTGGGTTTTTGTAATGTCATGCAATAACGCAGCAGACTTTGCAAGTTCAAGGTTTAGTCCAGGAAATGTTTTGATAAGATTTGAGCATAAGAGGCCTGCCACATTGCGTACCATCATTGAATGCCTTATGATATGCTCCATCATATTATTATTGTTTATAATATTTAAACATTCTTTTTTATCAGGTATTTGCATTTATTCCTCATAAAAAGTCAATTACTGATAATAAATACTATTGAAGTTATAACCTGTACTGATATTATAGAAAAGTTATTTTTTATTTAAATTAAAGGTATAAATTTTTATGTTGCAAAAAATTATTTCCGGAGGACAAACAGGTGCTGATCAGGCAGCCCTTGATTCAGCAATAAAATTTAATATTGAACATGGCGGGTGGGTTCCAAAAGGTAGAAAGACCGAAAATGGCATTCTTTCCGGAAAATATAAAATGGATGAAATGAAAACAGGAGACTATCCTGCCCGCACCCGGCAAAATATTATCGATTCTGATGCAACTTTGATTATTGCTGGTGGAGTTCTTACCGGCGGCTCTCTTTTAACAAAAAATCTTGCCCGGGAAATGGGAAAACCATATTGTCATATTGATTTTATCAGTATGGACGATTTTGAAGCTGCAATGGTCGTTCATTCTTTTATTATTGACAATAATGTTGAAATTTTAAATATTGCCGGTTCTAGAATAAGCAGTGATCCGGCAATATACGAAGGAACAAGAACCCTTGTTGAGGCCATGATCTATATGACAGAGCTTAGTTCAGATAAGGGTATTGAAAAAGTCGAATTGATTCCTTCTGATAAGGAAGAAATGGCTAAGACTATCAAAACCATAGATGATGTGGTTAGTTTGCTTGCCTCAAAGCTCACTCTTAAAAGCAAAACAAAAATAGCTGCTCTCAATAATTCTAAAATAGCATCTTTATATTTTGATTTATCTGATCATATAATGGATGAATATATATTCAAGCCTGGCAGTAAATTTCTATTTAAACAATATATAAAAGAGAAGGATAAGAAGCTTCAAAATGTGAGAGAGTTTGATGACTTCAAAAGTGTTATTCATGCAGGAGATTTTGCCATGGACATAGTTAAAGCACTTAAAAAATTCCTTGAACAGGATCATGTTCTAAGGGTTGTTGAATGATACCAATTAGAGATACTCAGGCCTCAGGCACTCGCCCTGTTGTAACATATCTTTTTATTGGTATTAATACATTTATTTTTTTATTGCAACTTGGATCAGGGCTGCATAGCGAACAGATTTTATATACATACGGGCTTGTCCCGGCAAAGTATACCATAGATACAATTTCAGCATATTTTTCTTTTTCCAATCACATTATTTCATTTTTTTCCTACATGTTTCTCCATGGCGGTTTTTTACATTTTGCAGGTAACATGTTGTTTTTATATGTTTTTGGTGACAATATAGAAGATTATTTAGGGCATTTTAAATATTTAGCCTTTTATCTTCTTTGTGGAGTGATTTCCGGCTTGTTTCATCTTATGTTGAATCCATTATCAAGAGTGCCAACAATAGGAGCAAGCGGTGCAATCGCAGGAATTATGGGAGCTTATTTTTTGCTTTACCCTAGATCTAAAATATTGACCATTATTCCTATTATATTTATTCCATTTTTCATTGAGATTCCTGCATTTATATTTTTAGGCGGCTGGTTTTTAATTCAGTTTTATAATGTGGCAGGTCAGGACGGAGTTTCGCAAATAGCCTGGTGGGCACATATTGGTGGATTTATTGCAGGAATGGCTTTAATCAGGCTTAACAGATATTTGCCTGAAACCAAGCCTGGTCAAAGGTTGCAACAGTATACTCAAAAAAAAGCAACGCCAAAGTTTCAGATTATTAAAGTTAATGCAAAAGAAAACAGTTATGATCTGTATGGGACCATCGAAGTTACTTCAATTGAGGCAATAGCCGGAACACAAAAAATTGTAAATATCCCCTGGGGATTTTATAAAAGATTTTACAGAGTTGCTGTCCCGCCCGGGGTACAACCAGGAATGAAACTAAAGCTTGCAGGACTTGGAAGGCTCAAGCCTGATTCAACCAAGGGTAGTTTATATCTTAAAGTGGATATAAAAAACATAATATTAAAAATTATTTGATATGGAAGGGAAAAGTCATGGGATTTCTTGGGAAATTATCTTTATTAGTTTGTATGTTTTTGATTGTAACAATCACTAATGCATTTGCTCATTTTGGTATGGTAATACCATCTGACAATATGGTAATGCAGAATGATGCCAAAAAGATTGATATTGTGCTTTCTTTTTCACACCCTTTTGAAGGACATGGAATGGAGCTTGTAAAACCAGCTAGTTTTTTTGTTGTAAAAGATGGAGAAAAGAAATCTTTGCTAAATAAGTTAAAAGAAACCAAAGTTAGGGGTAAAAAAGCATGGAAAACTGAATTTGCCATAAAAAGACTGGGTGTTTATTCTTTTTGTATGATACCCAGGCCTTACTGGGAGCCTGCTGAAGATTGTTATATTGTTCATTATACAAGGACAGTTGTTGTTGCCTTTGGTGATGATGAAGGATGGGATGCAGAGCTTGGTCTTAAAACTGAAATTGTACCTCTTTCAAAACCATTTGGGTTGTATAAAGGCAATCTTTTTCAAGGAATTGTAAAACTTGATAAAAAAGTTGTGCCTTATGCCGAGGTTGAAGTTGAATATTATAATGAAGATGGAAAAGCAAAAGCTCCAACTGATTATATGGTAACTCAAACAATTAAAGCTGACAAAAACGGCGTTTTCAGCTATGCTGTTCCAAAATCAGGATGGTGGGGCTTTGCAGCGTTAAATACTTCTGATAAAAAGATGAAGTATAAAGAAGAAGAAAAGGACATTGAAATGGGTGCTGTGTTATGGGTAAAGTTTGAAGATTTTTAAGGTTAAGAAGGTTTAACTTTTATGCATATATCTGAAGGAGTATTGTCAGGGCAGATAATGGCAGCAGGTGGCGTGCTTGCCATTGCAGGCACCGCAATTGGGCTTAAAAACATTGATTATGATAAGATTGTGAATATAGCAATTTTGTCATCAGCATTTTTTGTTGCATCATTGATCCATGTTAATATCGGTCCTTCAAGTGTTCACCTTATTTTAAACGGAATAGTCGGAATTCTTCTTGGATGGGCAGCTTTCCCTGCAATTCTTGTGGCATTGCTACTACAGGTAGTTTTTTTTCAGTATGGAGGTTTAACCCCACTGGGAGTTAATACTGTTATTATGGCAGTTCCTGCAATTTTTGTTTATTATGTTTTTTCACCATTTATATGGAAGAGCTATAAAATAACATTTACAGCTTCATTTTTTGCAGGAGCATTTTCCGTATTTTTTTCAGCGATTTTGCTTGGTAGCGCTCTTTATTTAACAGAAAAAAACTTTTTAGAAGTTACTATTCTGATTTTAGGTGCGCATCTCCCTGTAATTATTATTGAAGGTATTATTACTGGATTCTGCGTAACTTTTTTTAAAAAAGTATATCCTGAGATTTTACCAAACCTGCAAAAATTGGAATAGGGCATAAAGAATGATATCCATTGTAATATCAGGTACAAAAATAAAACGAATTGCTCTTATGATATTGTTATTCTCAATTTTATTATTCCCTGTTAATTTGCTTGCTCACAAGGTTTATGTTTTTGCATGGGCAGAAAATGGAACAATTTTTACAGAAAGTAAGTTTTCATCAAGCAAGTGGGTTAAGAATGGAAAGATTTTTATTCAAGATGAAAAAGGCAAAGTCCTTTTAACCGGGGTAACTCATAATAATGGGACTTTTTCTTTTAAAATTCCTGAAAATCTTCAATCACATCTAATTATTAAGCTTGATGCTGGCATGGGCCATAAAGCTGAGTGGAAGCTTGATTTTGACGAAATTACCCAGGCAAATAAGGGTGAGAGTAGTAAAGCGACAGCAGAAAAAAAACAAGAAGAAAAAATTAAGGACCCCTCAATTGTGAATGTTATTGTTGGTATTCTGATAATCTTTGTTTTTTTTCTATTTATTGCATTTTATAATAAAAAATTATTGAATAATAAAAATGATAGAAAATGAAGAACTTGCATTTAAAGATTCTCTGATTCATAAGATAAATCCCTGCATTCGCATACTGTTAGCAGTTTTATTATCTTTTTGGGTTGCATTATCAACTGATTTTAAATTTATTTCAGGTTGTTTTGTTTTAGCTTTTGTCTTTGTTTTTTTAGCCTCAATAACCCCTAATGATATTTTTAAAAGGCTCAAACCTTTATTTGTGTTTCTTTTGATGATCTGGATTTTACTTCCTTTAACTTTTGAAGGGGATATGGTCTTTACGGTTTTCTCCTTTGATATATCAAGGCAGGGCATAGAATATTGTGCCATGATAACAATAAAATCAATAACTATAATCCTTTTTTTTATGTCATTTGTTGCAACTATGACAATTGGTGTCATGGGACATGCCATGCAAAAACTCAATGTCCCCCAAAAATTTGTATTTCTTCTTCTCATGACTTACAGGTATATTTTTGTTATTGGGGAAGAATATCAAAAACTCTTCCGGGCAGCAAAGATTCGAGGATTTGTTTCTAAAACCAATATCCATTCATATAAAACTTACGCTTATCTTGCAGGTATGCTTTTTGTGCGAGCATCAATGCGGGCAAAACGAGTACACCAGGCAATGATTTGCCGAGGGTTTAACGGCCAATTTCATACTATTGACAAGTTCTCCCTTGATAAGTTAAGTATAATCTTTTTTATAATAGTTTTATTATTTATGACAATATATCAATGGTTAATTGTTAAAGTATTAATCTTTTAGCTGGATTCAATTTTGGTTGATAAAAAAAACATAATCAAACTTAAAAATATTTCATTTTCCTATCCTGATTCTTATCAAAAAGGGCCTTCTTTAAACGGAACAGATGTAAAAGTTCTAAATGATCTTTCGTTTGAGCTTAATGCTAATGATAAAATAGGGATGATAGCACCAAATGGAAGTGGCAAAACAACTTTACTTCATATTATTATGGGGCTTTGCCAACCTGATTGCGGAGTTGTTGAACTCTTTGGTGAAAAGCTTACAAAAGAAAAAGAGTTTGCACTATACAGACCAAAAATAGGGTTGATGTTTCAGGATTCTGATGATCAGTTATTTAATCCGTATGTTATTGATGATATAGCCTTTGGACCTCTTAACCTTGGCTTTTCGCAAAAAGAGGCTTTGATAATTGCGAGGGAAATACTTTCAGACCTTGGAATTGAAGACCTTGAAAATTCTATTGTACATAAGTTATCAGGAGGTCAAAAGCGCCTCGTAGCCTTAGCAACAGTACTTGCAATGAAGCCTGAAGCTCTTTTACTTGATGAGCCAACAGCCGGGCTTGATATGGAAGTGAAAACAAGGATTGAAGGTATACTTAAAAATTTAGATATTGCATTCCTAGTGGTTGCCCATGATTTTAATTTTTTAAAAAGTATTTCTTCAAGAATCATTTCCATGACAGAAGGGAAGGTGTTAATGGATGATCAGATTCATATACACCAACATGAACATATTCATAAGTATGGTCATGATCCTCACACGCATGTATAGCACTGAATTACAATATGGCAGGGTAATAAAAAGCAGATTATAAAAAACGGGCTATAATTCTATTACAACCCGCTTTTAATTTTAATTTAATCTATAGAGGTTAATACTAATATCTATAGATATCAGATTTAAATGGACCTTCAACAGGTACACCAATATAGTCAGCCTGTTCTTTAGTTAACTTTGTAAGAGAAACTGAAAGATTCCCAAGATGCAGTCTTGCAACTTCTTCATCAAGTTCTTTTGGCAGAGTATAAACCTGGTTCTCAAGGTCTTCACTGGCAAGTTTCATCT
>JAIOSM010000146.1 GCA_021107575.1 Desulfobacteraceae bacterium
CTTTGATTAATATATTGGCAATAGTCTTTCCGTTTATTGAATTTGTAACAGGATTTTTTTTAATTTTTGGAATATATCCTAAGTCTGCCTTGATAATTTTTAATTTCTTAATTTCTTTTTTTATAATAATTATTAGTTATAACCTTTTGCGGGATCATGAATTTGATTGTGGATGTTTTGCAGTGGGAGATCCCAGCCATGTAACAGCAGCCGGCCAGCTTCTTGTTAGGAATTTTGTTCTTTTGATAATCGGGTTGTGTCTATTTTTTGATAATTTATCTTTCTCGCAGAATTCGAAATCCTAAGCTGTTTCTTTTTGCTATGGGTTTGTAGTAACTTCGTTTTGCACTTCGGCAATAAATCGGTTTTTGGTGCCACCCGCCGCCTCGGATTATTTTGTTTTTCCCTTTTTTTGAGAGTGGGTCAACAATATTATTTTTATACGTCTTTGTAACAGGGCCCATCCTTCCTGTCCAATGTTTCCATATACATGAATCCTGAACCCATTCTTGAACATTGCCGTGCATGTCATAAAGGCCCCAGGCGTTAGCTTGTTTTGTTCTTACAGGGTGGGGCTGGAATTTCCCAGGGGGGTTTTGTGCTCCTGAATTAGCACAATACCAAGCTGTTTTGTTGAGCGCAGGATCAATTATTGAGCATGAAGTTTGTGTAATCTGTCCGCTGGAGAAAGCCGTTGTACTACCTGCTCTGCATGCGAATTCCCATTCAGCCTCTGTTGGAAGTCTATATTTGTTGGTTCTTTCAAATTCATTCAGCACTCTTATAAATTCTATACACTGATCCCATGATACAGTATTAACAGGGTAATTTTTTCCTATTATGTTTAATGATGATGGATTAAATCCAACTAGTTTTTCCCATTGTCCCTGGGTGACCTCTGTTTCCTGCATATAAAAAGCTTTAGCGATTGTGACTTTATGTTGTTCTTCGTTCCATTGATGGTTAATCTCTGATTTTGGGCTGCCCATTTGAAATGTTCCTGAATAGATTAGTACAAAACGCATCCCAAGCGAATTTTTATAGACTTCGTTTGCCAGAGCATTTTTTTGTAAAGAAGAAGGTGAGACAAGAATAGCTAAAAAAAAGAGTATCAACAAAAGTATGAATTTTTTCATTTTGTATAATATCCTTGTAAAATAGTATATATATAATAGTATTTGAACATTTTTTCTTAATATATTACAGTATTTTTGAGTAATACTCCAATTATTTATTTAATTATATGGTTGCTAAAATCGTATAAAATGATATTAAATTATTTAACTGCTTATTTCTTTTATAAAGGGATCTGTTATGATCAATAAAGGTAACTCCAGACAAAACAGTAAAAAAAGAATAAAAAGTGAAATTTCTGACAGTGCAAGAAACTCAAGAGCTGTTTTTTTAAAAAAATATGAGATTATAATCATGCTTCTTGGAGCAGGGATTATCTCTGTATTAATATTTTTTGTTTTTTTGAAACCATCTGAGGAAAGCAACCTTTTTAAAACAAATAAAAATAATGAACAAGTAACAGTAAAAGATTTTCAAAACCAAATAGATCGCCTTGCAAATATGGTTGAAAAAGTAGCTTCAAATGATAATAAAGATATTGTACAGACTGGTAATGGCAAAAAAGCTCTAAAAGAGAACTCCACTAATTCAGGTTTAGCGGGTTATGAAAAAAGGCTTGAAAGAATTGAAGCTTCGCTTTCTATAAAATATGAAACTTTGGCAAGTAGAATCAAAAGGCTTGAGAGAAGCATTGATAAGTTGTCACGGAAGGTCGATTCTGATAAAATAAGCTCTGCAAGTGTTGTAAAAAGATCTTCCACCAAAACAAGCAAAAAACAAGAAACCAAAAAAAATATAACTCCAAAAAAAGAATCAATTTTTCATACTGTTACAAAGGGTGATACTCTTTACAGTCTGAGTAAACTATATGGTACCAGTGTAGCAGAATTGGAGAAAATGAATCATTTGCCGAAAGATGCTAATATTTATCCCGGGGATAATTTATTAGTGAAATAAAAGCTGCTGTTTTTTTTTACTATTTCAAGATCATCAATATTTTTTGGTTGATAATCTGGTTAGAGTTTTCTGTAAAATTCAATTTTATACTAAATCCCTTTGATAAAATTTCTGATCAGGCGTTTTCCAACTATAGTCATGAATGATTCAGGGTGAAATTGAACTCCTTCTGTTTGATGTTTCTTATGTCTTAGACCCATTATCTCACCATTTTTTGTTTCACAGGTTATGGAAAGGCATTCGGGGAATCCTTGTTTTGAGACAGCCAAAGAGTGATATCTCATGACAGAAAAAGGGCTTTTAATCCCATGGAAAATAGTTTTCCCATCTGCTGTAATGGTTGATGTTTTTCCGTGCATTATTGTTTTTGCATGTGTAATATTACCACCAAAACATGAGGCAATAACTTGATGACCCAGGCATACTCCAAGTAATGGTACTTTGCCTGAAAATATTTTTACGACATCAAGTGATATCCCTGCATTCTCAGGCCTGCCCGGGCCAGGAGATATGACAATGGCATCAGGGTTTAATTCTTTGAGTTCATTAATGCTTGTCTGATCATTTCTAAAGACTTCTACCTTGGAACCTGTATGTAAAATATAGTGAACAAGATTAAATGTAAAAGAATCATAATTATCAATTACAGCTGTTAACATGAATAATCTCCAAACTGATTAGTGCAACTATAATACTATTTTAGAAAATTTTAAAGCAGCTTCAACACTTTTGGCTTTATTCAAATAGTTTTTAAGTTTTTTTCAAAATCACCACAGTCATAAGTATTCAGATCAATTTTTTCTGCCACACTAAATTATCTAAATATTTTTGTCAAGAAATGCGCTTTTTTTAATAGAAACAAAAAAACATCCTCTTAACTTGTTATGATTATATCAACAAATAGATTCCGCATACATTCATCCTTGACATGATTGTGTTTTTTAAATATTTATTCATCTTAAGGTTATACAGCCACTTTTTAATTTTTTTGTTAGTTTTTATACCTGCAACATGATGAATTTTAAGGAGTATAGATGAAATTGACGGACAAACAATCAGCTCTTAGAGATGCACAGACCGCAGAAAAATCAACCAGATTATTGTATCAGGAAAGCCGACTTGCACAAAAACGGCTCCGCACACTCCTGAAATTTCTTCCTGATTCGGTATTTGTGTTTACCCTTGACAACACAGTTGAATATATTAATCCGGCGTTTGAAAGGATTTTTGGATGGACTCTTAAAGAGATAAAAGGGAAAAATATTAGATTCATTCCAGATCATTTGAATGATCAGGCAAAACAGGGTATGAAACAGCTTTTTGAAAACCAGGCAGTTCATGATTTTGAAACCCAAAGGTACACAAAAGACGGGCGAATTCTTGATATATTAATTAATGGCTCAATTTTTTATGATGAGGACAATTTGCCTGCTGGACAGATATTAATACTACGGGATATGACCATTGAAAAACGTATGGCTAAAAGCAACAAAATTATGTTTAAAATCTCCAATGCTTTGCACCAATATCAAGAATTGGGAGGTCTTATTGCTCTTATCAATCAGGAAATACAAAAACTGATATCTGTGGAAGGAGCTTTTATTCTGCTGGCAGACGAATCTAAAGATCAGCTTTATTTCTTTTCTGCCCAGTACCGGGATCTGGAATCAGAAAACAAATTTAAAAAAATCAGATTTCCTGCTGACCAGGGAGTCTCAGGACGTGTTTATAAAACTGGAGAGCCTCTTATTATTCCAGATGTCACGAAATGTTCTTTTTTTCTGCAACGGGTCGATGATGAAACCGATCTTGTTACAGAAAATATCCTGTCAGTTCCAATAAAACTTAAAGATCGTACAATTGGGGTTGTTTCTGTTGTCAATAAAAACCATGGAGAATTTGATAATACAGATATTGAACTCCTGAGCATGGTTACCAATACAATTGCGCTGCCAATTGAAAATACCAGAATACATGAAGAATTGAGGAAATCCTATGAAGAACTAAAAACATTGAACCATGCAAAAGACAAGGTGATTAACCATCTTGCCCACGAACTTAAGACCCCTATTGCTGTTTTGAAAGCATCTATGACACTTTTGTTAAAAAAGTTTAAGGCTTTAGGGGTAGAAAATCATTTGATTGAAAGTGTTTTAACAAGAGGGCAAAGAAATCTTAATAGAATCCTTGATATCCAGTATGAAGTTGAAGATCTTCTAAGAGAAAAAGATTTTAAGGCGTATAATATCCTTAATAAACTTCTTGATGCATGCAAAGATGAGTTAACTACCCTGATTGAAACTGAAACTGAAAATGTTGATATTGTTAGTAGAGTGCACAACACCATAGAAAGTCTTTTCGGGCCAACAAAAATTCAATCCAGAACAATTTTGTTTGATAAATATCTTACTAAACAGATTGAGCAACTTCGAACAAAATTCATGCACCGTACATGCCTTTTAAATCTTCAGATGGACACAAACGTTTCTATTAATATTCCGACTGAAATTCTTGATACCATAACAAAAGGGCTAATCCGTAATGCATTTGAATACACCCCGGATGCAGGGAAAATTGATATTACTCTGAAAGGAAGAAGGAATTACTCGGAATTGATTGTGAAAGATTATGGAATTGGATTTACCAAAGAGAAATTATACTTGATATTTGAAAATTATTTCAGTCCTCCGGAATCTATTAATTATTCAACAAAAAAACCCTTTGATTTTAATGCGGGGGGCAGGGGGTTTGATCTTCTAAGAATAAAAGTTTTTTCTGAAAAATATAATTTTAAAATATGGATTGATTCGAGTCGCTGTAGCGTTATACCAAAGGATGAGGATACCTGTCCAGGTGATATCCAATTGTGTCAGGCATGTACAACCTCGAGAGACTGCTTCAATTCAGGAGGAACTTCCATCCATATTAAATTTCAGTAGTATTTACTATCATTCAGCAGATATTTTGTAAAATTTTTTTCTTTACCTGTGCATAACAATTTGATATAATAACAAGATTTTATTTTATGTGAATATTAGTTTAAATTAATACAAGATCCAAAGGGAGATTTTATAATGATTTGTACAACAGTGAGAGAAGGTGAAGAATGTGTGTTTATGGCAGCTACTGGCTGCAAATACAATGGTGGGAAGTGTGAGCCGGTGGTTGATGCATGTGAAGGCTGTAACAGGTCTAAAACATTTGAAACAGGCTCGTATTGTGATGCATCACCAGACCCTGCCTTAAAATGGAAAAATGGGAATTGCAATCTTGCTACACATGTGAAAACAACCGTTGAAGTAAAAACACAGAAAATTAATCCAATCAAAGCTTCTAAAAGAAGATAATATTTTATGAATAAAATAGCTGAAGGTTTAAATAGAATAATTCAGACTTCAAATCCTTATATCTATGACATGCTGTCAAATATAGGAAAAGAACTTTTTTTCCCAAAAGGAATTTTAAGCCAAAGTGCTGAAGCAAAAGAGAAGGCCAATAAAATAAATGCTACTATCGGGATTGCAAAGCAAGGTAATTCAGTTATGAGTCTTACTTCGGTTACTAATTCTGTTAATGAAATTGAACCTGATCAATACCTTCCATATGCTTCTTCATTTGGTTTGCCTGAGCTTAGAGAAAAATGGAAAGAGGGGCTTTTTTATAAAAATGAATCTCTTGCCGGGAAAAATATCAGCCTTCCTGTTGTTACGTGTGGAATTACACATGCTGTGAGTACCTTTGCAGATCTTTGGACAGATCCTGGAGATACAGTTATTTTGCCTGATATGATGTGGGGTAATTATAATATGACTTTTGGAGTTCGCAAGGGCGTAAAAGTCAAACAGTATATTACTTTTGATTCAGGTCTTACATCATACAATATAGATTCATTTGAAAAAATGGTCAGGCAGGAGGCTGAGTCTTCTGACAAAATTATAATAATACTTAACTTTCCCCATAATCCAACCGGGTACTCTTTGTCAGTGAAAGAAGGCAAAAGAGTAGCTGAAATTTTAAAAGATATAGCTCAAAAAGGAACAAACATTATTGTAGCATGTGATGATGCATATTTTGGCCTTTTTTATGAACACGAGACATTAAAAGAATCTCTTTTTTCATTGCTTTCAGGTTTAGATGAAAGAATACTTGCTGTTAAACTTGATGGCGGGACAAAAGAGGATTATATATGGGGGCTTCGTATAGGTTTTATCACTTATGGACTTCTGGCTCACAAAAATAGTGATAAAATTTATGAAGCTCTTGAAAAGAAAACTGCTGGATGCATACGAGGAAATATCTCAAATGTATCTCACCTAAGCCAGGCAATCCTTTTAAAATCAATGAACCACGAGGATTATCCTGATCTGAAGCAAGAAAAATTTGATTTGCTCATGGAACGGTGTTCTGCAATTAAGAAACTTTTACAAGACCCTAAGTATAAAGATGGCTTTGATGCCTATCCATTTAATTCAGGATATTTTATGTGCATACGCCTGAAAGAAAATAATGCTGAGGAAATGAGAATACACCTTTTAGAAAAATATGGTTTAGGGCTGATTTCCATTGGAGACAATAATTTAAGAATAGCCTTTTCATGTGTTGAGGAAAAAGATTTAAAAGTTCTTTTTGATATAATTTTACAAGGTGTAAATGATCTTAGACAATAA
>JAIOSM010000096.1 GCA_021107575.1 Desulfobacteraceae bacterium
GAGAGCTTTGCGAGAAGAGAATATGCCTTGGATTATAGCATTAAATATAAAAATTTTAAAATTCAGGACCTAAGAAAAATATTAAAACTCAAATTCAACATTTTTTGTACCAGATCCGACTGATTATCAGCCAGCTTTTATCCAAATTTGAGGCCCTTTGCCCCGATTTTGGTGTCCAGGCGCACCTGTCCACCTATACTGGAATAACCTCAAGGATTTTAGCCCCCTTTTTGAGATTAAAGGCAAACTGCCTGAACATGATATCAATAAGATTAGTCATTATCTTTGGGAACCTTGCCTTATTGCCACTGTCATACTTATGGCTTATGCCAAAATATTGTTCTACTATGTATCGAAATTTAGAAATACATTTATTCCGCTCAATTTCAAAATCGGTTAACTTAGCATTGATGTTATCTTTACGCATGATACCATCTTTGATATTGTTTAAAGCAAGAAACCTGCGGTTAGGAGCTCCGGTATAACCCTTATCAGCGTAAACTTTTTTAATTTTACTCTTAGTATGCATACTATAAATCACAGCATAGGGCAGATATGGAGAATCATTATGAGAGGAAGGACTCAAATTGGTCGAAAGAATAAAGCCGTTATCAGTATCAACAGCAGTATGTTCCTTGAGACCATAATGAGGCTTGTCATTTTTAATAACCCAATCAGAATCAAGATCTCTGGAGAATTTTTTAGGCAAACCATCCTTATCCAGTTTGCCCTCAGGAGTCTCAGCTTCCTTTTTGAACTCATCAAGTTGTTTATTAGAAACGGGCCTGCTTGCAGATTTAACCAATCTTGCATCAACAGCAACACCTTCATTTATGGAGAGTCCCTGTTGATGAAATTGATAAAGCAGTTCACCGTTAATTTTCATCATGGCTTCTTTAGAAAGGCGTTTTCTAAACCTAGAAAAAGTAGAATGATCAGGAGAGGGATAGTCCATGGGTAGTTTTAAAAATGACTTAAAAGAGATTCTATCATTAATCTGGCTTTCAAGCTCAGGATCGGATTTAATTTGAAACCATTTTTGCAAAAGAAAACATTTGAACAAAAACAAAGGAGAGTATGCTCTCTCACCTTTTTTAGACTTACCAATTTCATAGGATTTAATAAGAAGACGTTCAACAGGCTCCCAATCAATACTATTATCAATTTTACGCAAGAATAATAGGGAACGATTATTATCAGCATTTTTTTCAATAGCGATGTCAGCAAAGGAAAAGTAATTTTGGATATTTTTGTAAGCCATGGTGCCTCCTCAGAGTTGATTTTATGAGGACATGATAGCATGAATATCAAATAAATTCAATAAGATATGATGAATTAACTTAAGAAAAATGATAAAAACCAATCAAAAAATTAAAGCTTCACGGAAGTTGCTTAGGAAAGATTTAAGCACTCGTGCAAAGGTCTTAATGCGAGCTGTGCACAACTGCACAACTCAGCAAAAAATAGCTTTTTATTACAAAAATGCAAGTGTTAATCGTCAAAAACAGCAGTAAAAAATGGAATAATCTACTGAAATCAATGAATTTAAAGGGCTCAATGATACTAATAATTCAATATTCAATAGAATTTATTCAGCGGTACGTATACCATTTATGTTACTAGCGCCATTTAATTCTATATTGACAAGATCGCCATTTACTTGAGCTGTGAGAGCTATAGCTAACAGCCTATTTAAAGATTCAGTTGATAAAGACGGAGCAAACGTAAACGTACCGCTACCAGCGGTACCAGGGCCAGTCCAAGTAGTTTGCAGTTGAGATCCCGCTGAACCACTAATGATACACACAATTGTCATATCAGCATTTAATCTCCAAAAAGCATAACTTGGTGTTACAAATGCTCCTATTATAAAAATTGCAATAATAAAACTAATTAAATTTTTTTTCATAATAACACCTTTCTATAATTTAAATATAAAAAATCTTTTTTCCAACCAACTTACGATTAAAGTATTTAGTTTTTTAAAAAAAGTCAAGCCTTATTTTCATACAGGGCCGACGCATGTAAATACTATGAAGCTCTTATGAAATCAGGCATTCATAAAATTATTTTTCCCCTATAACCTTTTCAAGGTAGCTGGTTTCCCAACCAGCCATCAACCTTTTTGTCTTAATACTCCCTTTAAATGTCTTTTCATTTTTAAGTAACTTTAATGTTATATGCCTGAGTACTGCAAAATTCTCAGGTGCATTATCCTTTCTTATTCTGCTTTCATCTTCTCTGAATGCTATATCAAGTGTCCAATGCAGCGAGTTCTCAATCTTCCAATGATTGCGAACGGCTTCCCCAAATTTTTCTGCATTAGTATCCAAGCTTGATATAAAATAACGTTTCTCTCTGCTGACATTATCTCCAACTTGGCGTTCACTTTCAACCATGCCAATACTCTTCAGACCGTCCCATTTCTCCTTCCCAAAAAGCCAATCTATATCTGATAATGTCCAAAACTTTCTTGTTTCAACCCTTCCATGGTCACCATTAACAGTTTTATGAAAACTATAGGGCGTGCCTTTAAATTTTTCTTTCAAACATCCATCAAAAAAGAGTTTTACATCATCATGAAGATTGCTTTGATTGCCCTTTAATGAAAAAAGATAGTCCGCCCCTTTCTTTATAATAGTCTTGGCAATTTTCTTTTGACACCCCATGGCATCAATTGTCACAATACAACCAGAGATCTCCAGCATCTTGAGTAGTTTTGGAATAGCTGTAATCTCATTGGACTTTTTATCTGTTTTGATTTGTCCTAAAACAAAACCGTTTTTAGATGCCCAGGCGCTTACCATGTGAATTGCCTTTTTATCAGAATTCTTACCAAATGAACGTCTTAGCGTTTTGCCATCAACTACTATAATTTCTCCGTCCAGTGCTTCCTGAATGGCTTGAACCCAATTAATAAAACATCGTTGCAATTCTTTGGGATCAAGGCAGGCAAAAATCCTGCCAAATGTATCATGAGAGGGAATACCAAATGGTAATTCTAAAAATTTTCTAAACCATTTTATTTTAGCCTTACCAAAATCTTCAATTTGTTTAAATGAATCTGCATTACAAATGCTTGCACATATAGCAATTGTCATAATATCAATTAATTTGTGCTTTTTATTATGGTGTCGGGGGTCAGATAGCTCTTCAAAATGGACTCCGATTGATATCTGTTTTTTGTCTTTTTGCATAGATAACCTATTGAATTTTAAAGTTAATATTATCTGTGCAGTATATAATATGCTATTTTAAAAGTCTAGACCTTTTTTACTTTTTTTGATAAAACTTTTACATGCGATTACCCTGTATTTTCATAATATTATAAAATCTCAAATCAAACATTTTTTAACCGATATCCGGCTGATTATCAGCCAGATTGTGCCTCGATCTGAGATCCTTTGCCCTGATTTTGGTGTTCAGGCGCACCTGTCCACCTATATTGGAATAACCTCAAGAATTTTCGCCCCCTTCCTGAGGCTAAAAGCAAACTGCCTGAACATGATATCAATAAGGTTAGTCATTATTTTTGGGAATCGAGCCTTATTGCCACTGTCATATTTGTGGCTTATACCAAAGTATTGTTCAATTGCGTCAAGATAAATCCGAAACATTGGGAAAGGAGCAACTAACTCCAGGAAATTTGTTATTGTTACCCAGTGAGTGTAAGTCCCACCTGATCAAAGCGAGACCTTTGCGAGAAAAGAATATTCCTTGAATTATACTATTTTAACCAAGAATTTTAAATCAGACCTCAAGTAAAGCTATTATAACTCAAATCAAACATTTTTTGACCAATATCCGACTGATCGTCAGCCCGATTTTGTCTTCATTTGAGACCCTTTGCCATGATTCTGGTGGCCAGGCACACCTCTCCACCTACACCGAGATAACCTCAAGAATTTTAGCTCCCTTCCTGAGATTAAAAGCAAACTGCCTGAACATGACTTCAATCAGGTTCGTCATTATCGTTGGGAACCGAGCCTTATTGCCACTGTCATACTTGTGGCTGATGCCAAAATATTGCTCTAATATGTATCGAAATTTAGAAATACATTTATTTCGCTCAATTTCAAATTCAGTCAATTTAGCATTGATGTTATCCTTACGCATGATACCATCTTTTATATTATTCAAAGCAAGAAACCTGCGATTAGAAGCACCGGTATATCCCTTATCAGCATAAACTTTTATAATTTTATCAGTATGCATGCTATAAATTACAGCATAAGGAAGATATAAAAAACCATTATGAGAGGAAGGACTCAAATTAGTAGAGAGAATAAAGCCGTTGTCAGTGTCAACCGCAGTATGCTCCTTAAGCCCATAATGAGACTTATCATTTTTAATGGTCCAATCAGAATCAAAATCTATGGAGAACTTTTTAGGCAAGCCATCCTTATCCAGCTTGCCTTCAGGCGTTTCAGAGTTTTTTTTAAATTCATCAATCTGCTTGTTAGAAACAGGTCTGCTTGCAGACTTAACCAATCTTGCATCAACAGCAACACCTTCATTTATAGAGAGCCCCTACTCATGAAATTGATAAAGTAGTTCACCGTTAATCTTCATCATTACTTTTTTGGAAAGACGTTTTCTAAACCTGGAAGAAGTAGAATGATCAGGAGAGGGATAATCCATGGGTAATTTTAAAAATGACTTAAAAGAAATTCTATCATTAATCTGGCTTTCTAATTCAGGATCAGATTTAATTTGAAACCATTTTTGCAAAAGAAAACATTTGAACAAAAACAAGGGAGAGTATGCTCTTTCTCCTTTTTTAGACTTTCCGGTCTCATAGAATTTAATAAGAAGATGTTCAACAGGTTCCCAGTCAATACTATTGTTAATTTTACACAGGAATAACAAGGATCGATTATTATCAGCATTTTTTTCAATAGCGATGTCAGCAAAAGAAAAGTAATTTTGGATATTTTTGTAAGCCATGATGCCTCCTGAGAGTTGATTTTATGAGGGCATAATAACATGAATATCAAATAAAATCAA
>JAIOSM010000044.1 GCA_021107575.1 Desulfobacteraceae bacterium
GCTGGTCATGTTTTGTCCCGCCGTACACGATGCGACTTTCAGCTTATTGTGTTTCAAGGGAATGCACTATTATCAAAATTAACGGAACCAAGTTGAATAAACTTATGGAATCAGAAACACAGATCGGTTATAAGATCATGAAGTACATGGTTCAGGTTGTAGGATTCCGCTTTAACCAATTCCAGGATAAAATGGCAAAATTTGTTGGTATCGGGTTGATGAATTCCTGGTAATAATCATCCATTAGCAGTTATTTTAACAGCACAGACTTTAAACTCCGGTATTTTCGCTATTGGATCAAGCGCAGCATTTGTGAGCCTGTTTGCTGCTGCTTTTGCAAAATGAAATGGGATAAAGATAGTTCCGTCAAAAGCTTTGGTTGAGACTTTTAAGTTTGCTGTGATTTCCCCACGGCGTGATGCTACGTTGACCTTTGTACCATCTTTACAATTTAGTTTTTCAGCATCATTTTTTGAAATTTCCACAAAACACTCTTTTGCAAGCTCATTTAATCCTTCTGATTTCATGGTCATTGTACCTGTATGGTAATGATACAATAGTCTGCCTGTTGTCAGTATAAAAGGGTATTCTTTGTCCGGCATTTCTTTTGGAGGGGCATGGTCAATTGCGTGGAATAATCCCTTTCCTCTTGTGAATGCTTTTGTATGAAGAATCGGTGTGCCTGGATGGTCAGCATCAGGGCATGGCCAGTGAATGCCTACTTTTTCAATTCTTTCCCAGGTGATTCCTCTATAAGAAGGTGTAACCTCTGCAAGTTCTTTGAAAATTTCTTCACTGTTTTGATAATCCATTTTATATCCCATGCGGGATGCAACATTACATAATATTTTCCAGTCAGGTTTTGCTTGTCCTGGAGCTTTAACAGCTTTTCTTACTCGTTGAACTCTTCTTTCAGTGTTTGAAAAAGTTCCATCTTTTTCAGCAAAACAGAATGCCGGTAAAACAACATCAGCAATCTGTGCTGTTTCAGTCAGGAATATGTCTTGAACCACGAGGAAATCAAGATTTTTAAATGCCTTTTCAGCATGGTTCAGGTCAGGGTCAGAAACAAGAGGGTTCTCACCTATTATATATAGAGTTTTTAATTCGCCTTTTGCTGCTTTGTTAATCATCTCTGTAACTGGCAGGCCCGGGTTTGCTGGAAGCTCTGTTGTTCTCCATTTTTGTTCATAAATTGCTCTGGCATTGTCGTCGTCAACTTTCTGGTATGCTGTGAAAACATTGGGAAGTCCACCCATATCACAGGCACCCTGAACATTATTCTGCCCCCTTAGAGGATTTACACCTCCACCTTCAATGCCAAGGTTTCCACATAACATTGCAAGATTGGCAAGGGATTTAACATTGTCAGTACCGGTTGTATGTTGTGTGATGCCCATGCAATATAGTATGGCTCCTCTTTCTGCATTGGCATAAAGCCTTGCTGTTTCAATGATATCTTCAGGTTTGATTTTGGTAATTTTTGAAACATATTCAGGCGTATATTTTTCAATTATTTTTTTAAGTTCTTCAAAGTTTTCAGTTCTATCTGCAATAAATTTTTTGTCATGAAGATCTTCTTTGATAATCACATTCATAAGAGAGTTGATTAATGCAATATCACTGCCGGGCTCCTGTCTTAACCATTTGCCAGCATACTTTGTAAGATTTATTTTTCTTGGATCAATAACAATAAGAGTTGTTCTTTTAAGAGAAGCTCTTTTAACAAAACTTGAAAGTACCGGGTGGTTTTCTGTGGTATTGGAACCTATGACAATAATCGTATCTGCTTTTTCAACATCAGCAATAGTGTTTGTCATTGCACCTGAGCCAAAGCTTGCAGCCAGACCGGCTACGGTTGAAGAATGTCAGAGCCGGGCGCAGTGATCAATATTGTTGGTTTTAAGGACCGCCCTTGCAAATTTTTGGGCAATATAATTTTCCTCGTTGGTAATTCTTGCCGAGGTAAGTACTCCCTGGCTGTCTGGTCCGGATTCATTTTTTATTGAATTGAGTCTTGATGCAACAAGCTCAAGCGCTTCATCCCATGTTGATTCTTCAAATGTTCCATTTTTTTTGATCAAAGGAGTAGTCAGGCGTTCAGGAGAAGCGACAAAATCAAAAGCAAACCTGCCTTTTACACAGAGGCTCCCATTATTCGGGGGCAGTTCATTGTCAGCTCCCTGAATATCAATGATCTTATTATTTTGGGTATAGACATCCATTTGACAGCCAACTCCGCAGTAAGAGCAGGTGGTACGAGTTTTCTCAAGTTTTATAAATTTTTGTTTTTCAAATGTTTTTTCTGTGATCAATGCACCAACCGGGCAGACCTGGACACATTCACCACAAAAAACACAATCTGAATCTCTTAAGGTGACATCATTGCCTGCAATGATTTTTGTAATTTCTTTTGAGTTAGATTTGTTGTAACCAAAATCTATTGCATTGTTGACTTGCACTTCTCGACATGCCTTGACACACCTGCCGCATAAAATACATCGTGAGAAATCTCTTATAATAAAAGGATTTGCTCTTTCTGTTGGATATTTGCATTCAGGGATAGGTTCTTTTCTTGTAGTAACTTGATATCTGTAGGCTAAGTCCTGAAGTTCGCAATTCCCCCAAACCGGGCATAAATCATCAGTCTTGTCTTCATCTAATACTTTTAATTGGAACTCTGTCCAGTCCTTAGTATCAAAGTCTCTGATTGCACAATTGTGGTTGCCGGAGTAAAGCATGGATTTTATTGTATCTCTTCTTGAGTTTATAACTTTTTTTGATGCAGTGTAAACCTGCATGCCTGCCGAAGTTGCTGTGGTACACGCAGTTACAAGGTCAGGAGAGCCTTTTATCTCAACCATACAAATATTGCAGGTTCCGGTTGGTGTAGTGTTTTTAAGATGGCACAGGGTTGGTATGTCAATGTTGTTACGTTGTGCCACACTGAGAATTGTATCATCAGAATTAAAGGTAAAATTATTGTCATCAATAGTAATAATGTTTGCTTTGCCCATTAGTAAACCCTCTTAAAAGACTTATGGTTTGACTCGATTTTCTATAAATATGTTTAAGATTTAGTACAATATCAATAATGTATTGTCAATGTAAGAGGTTGACTTTTTGTTAAGTAAGTGCTTATTAAAATAATAATATTATTTGAAAAATAGAAAGTAATAGAGGAGCGGTAATGCTTGAAGCACTTGTTTTGATGGGCGGCCTTGGTATAGTAATAGGAAGTTCCCTGGCAGTCGCCTCAAAGGTTTTTTATGTATATGTGGATCCAAAGGTAGAAGCTATTGATGAAGTTCTGCCTGGAGCAAATTGTGGAGGATGTGGGTTCCCCGGCTGTTCATCTAATGCCATAGCAATAGTTGACGGGTTGTCAGGTGCAGATTCATGTGTCGCAGCAGGAGCTGATGTTGCTGAGGCGATTGCTGAAATAATGGGCGTTTCTGTTTCAGCAAAAGAACCTGAGTATGCAACCCCTGGCTGTTATTATCATAAAGATAAAACTGATATTAAATATAGTTATGCTGGTATTGCTGATTGCAGGGCAGCCGATCTGTTGTTTGGAGGGATGAAAGAATGTAAAATTGGATGTATAGGGCTTGGAACATGTGTTGAAGCATGTCTGTTTGGCGCATTATCCATGGGAGATGATGGTCTTCCAAAAGTAGATCAGGAAAAGTGTACAGGGTGTGGGGCGTGTGAAAAAGCCTGCCCAAAGAATATGATTGCACTGACATCTGTTACCAGAAGAATCATCCGTGAATATACAGAAGATGAATGTATAACTCCGTGCCAGAGAGCATGCCCCGTTGGAATAGATATAAGAGAATATGTAAGATGCATAACAGTGGGTGATCATACAGGCGCTGTAAAGAAAATAAAAGAGAGAAACCCCTTTCCAACAGTGATAGGAAGAATTTGCCCTGCTTTTTGCGAAGATGAATGCAGACGGCAGCTTCTTGATGAGCCAGTTGCCATTAATGATTTAAAACGCTTTGTTTGTGATCTGGAAAAAGAAAATAAAGACAGAGTGTCTCCATATAA
>JAIOSM010000489.1 GCA_021107575.1 Desulfobacteraceae bacterium
AATGTCATATTGATTTAAATTGTTGTTTTTACGAAAATAAGTGCCTAAAAAACCATTTGACCCTGTAACTAAAATATTAATGTTATCTCTCCCAATATTTTTTTAAAGTGCTAACAATTTTAAAAATATCAATATTTGTAATATGATTACCAATAGGCAATGCAACGCCTTTATAAAAAGCATTCGATGCATTTGGTGCACTATCTATTGTTAATTTGTATTTTTTTTTATAAAAATTAATACAATTGAGTCCTTGAGCTCCATAGTTGGCTTCAATATCATTTTTTCTAAGATAAACCAATAAGGAATCCCTATCTATTTTTGTTTTAACAAGGACATGATAGGTTTGGTACTCCATCTTTCTGTTACTCAACCCCTTTGGTGTATTAATCCATTCTATATCTGCTAATTCTTGATTGTATTCATTCGCTATATTAGTCCTTTTATTTATGTTGTCTTCAATATTCTTTAGCTGGGGTAGTCCTAAGGCAGCTTGGAAATCAGTCATTCTATAGTTTAATCCAGGAAAACCGAAATCAATTTTACCATCAATAGATTGGATACCATGATTTCGAAATGAACGAATTTTATCAGCTAATTCATCATTATCTGTAATAACCAACCCACCTTCTCCTGTAGTAATCGCCTTTCTTGGGTGAAAGCTGAAGCAAGCGAGATCTCCAAAAGTGCCGACTTTTTCATTTCTAAATTCAGCACCTAATGCACATGCTGCATCTTCAATTATTTTCAAATCGTAGTTCTCAGCTATTTTTTTTATATCATCCATTCTTGCAGCTTGGCCAAACTCATGGACCGGGATTATTGCTTTTGTTTTCGAGTTTATTTTTTTTTCAATCTTTAAAGTATTGATACAGAAATCATCGAGACTAATATCCACAAAAATTGGAGTTGCTCCAACTAGTTCAACCACATTTGCAGTTGCCGGAAAAGTGAATGCCGGTATGATTACTTCGTCTCCTTGCTTTATTTTTAAAACCAACAAAGCTAAATGGAGTGCAGCTGTTCCAGAAGAAACTGCAATTGCATTGCGTACACCATGGTAAGCCCTGAGTGCCTCTTCAAATTTTTTGACATATTCCCCTTGAACAAGATTTCCAGACTTTAAAACTTCTATTACTTTTTCAAGGGCAGGAGCGGGAATATTCGGATTTGCCAATTTAATCATTTATCCCTCACATATTACATTAGATGCGATTCTACCCATTTTGCAGTTCTTAGTATCCCTTCGTCTAGTCTAACTTTTGCCCTAAAGCCTAGTCTATTATAGGCTTTTTCAACTGAGGGAATTCGTAATTCAATTTCGGCGGAAAGTGCGGGTACAAATTTTATCTTAGATTTTGAATTTAGAACGCGACACACAGTTTGGGCTAAACCATAAGTTGTAACAACTGCTCTTGAATTGCCTATGTTAAAAGATTCTCCGATTGCTTTTTCATCTATGATACACTTCACTAAACAATTTACAAAATCATCGATAAAGCACCAGGCACGAATTTGATTTCCATCACCATGGATATTGATATTTTCATTTTTTAAAGCTTGTTTAATAAATACTTGTATTGCTCCTTCCCCTGTTTGACCAGGACCATATACATTGAAAGGTCTTACTGAAACGATGGGCAAGCCAAATTCTTTATAATAAGCCAATGAAAGATGCTCCCCTGCAAGTTTACTAACAGCATATGTCCACCTTGCTTCTCCTGCACTTCCTGCTATTGTTTCAGAATTTTCTGTTGATTTGAATGCCATATTTCCAAATACCTCCGATGTTGAAAAATCAATGAATCTATCTTTTATTTTATGTATTTTTGCTGCTTCTAAAACATTAGCTGTCCCAATCATATTTACTCTCATTGTATTTGTTGGACATTTAATGACAGTATCAATTCCTGCAATTGCAGCAGCATGAACTACAATATCAGCGCCTTTCATACACTTTAAAACACTATCAAAATCAAGTACATCTCCTATCTCAATTTTAATATTTTTATGATTTGCATAATTACTATTTGACAAAGTATCTCTATGAAAATTATCATAAACAATAATTCTGTTATCCTCTACTATATTTGAAATTAATTTGTTGGATATAAAGCCTGCACCACCAGTGATAAAAATCGTTTTATTTTTAATCATTTTCACTCCAAATTGTGACCATTGCAAGATCATCTTGATTTCTAAAAATCGAAACAATGATAATCTTTGTCTGTTTATAAATTTCCGTCATGTTTTTAATAAATTTGTTGAATACTGTTCGACTTGTAGCATTATTTTGTATATTCCAACAATTTAAAAAAATTCACCATCCAGTTGTTTAAATTAATTTTATCAAGGAGCATTCTTTCTTTCTTTCTCTCCCATTCATCTTTTAGATTCGGATTGTCTAATAATTCTTTAATTATATTAATCATTTTTTCGTGTGAGTGACTATCTAATGAATTAAAACCATATGTAAGTTGATATTTGTTCTCTAATTCATTGAGAACGGAACATCTACCTACAAATGAATTGTATTGTACAGATGGTACTCCAAGTACAGCAGCCTCAACTGACATTGATAGAGAATCAGAAATAATCATTTTTGCAAACGATAGGATATGATGCATATCCCAAGGTTGAATCTGGTAGGTTTTTTTATTCTCTTCACTGATTATTTTTGGTATATTATTTGTGATTTTTTCAATTTCTGTCCATAAGTTATCTTTTTCAATGCCTTTGGCATTAAAATCATGATGTGCATTAAGAGCAGATTTTCTTATAATAATATATTCGTTAGCTTTTAATTGATACTTGTCTAAAATTTTGATATCTGGTTTAAAATTATCAGGATGTAAATAAGCAAGCTCATGATATGAATTATAATGAATTCTTTTCCTTTTCCACCTGGCATACTTTATACAGGAGGGATTAATTATCTTTGTTGAAAATGGGTAGCTGGCAAGACCATAAAGAGGTATGGCGGAGTCATCGTCCTCATTGAAATTATATGATTTTATTTTTGAAACCATAGACAAATGTCCGATTGAAACAGAAGTGCCAATTGCAATATCAAATTTAAACTTTTTATGAAGTTTGTAGATTTCATAATCACGCTTTAACATTTCTTTTACCATCCCAAAGATATTCTTGCGGGGTTTAGATATTGAGTAATGATTAATTTTATAATGATCTAATAATTGCTCAACAATATCTTTGTCTCTTGAGACTACAATAACATTGTTATTTTTTTTTAAATGTTTAATTAAATTTTTAAAGAGGTGAACATGAGCAGGATGCCCTATATCAAATAATATATTCATTTAGTTGAAGTCTTCCAATATTCTAACTATTTCATTTGCGGCATTCCCAGTTCCGTACTCATTGATTGATTTGCCTATTTCAGGGCTCTTGGCAGCCTTAATGATTTTATTGAAATCAGCTCCGGTTAGTGAATTCCATTCTGCATTTACAGTTTCAATCCATTCTGTTTCCTCCCGAAGAGTTATGCAGGGCACTGAATGAAAGTAGGCTTCTTTTTGAATACCGCCTGAATCTGTAATAATTACTTTTGCTTTCTTTTCTAAGGCCATCATGTCAAGAAAAGAAAGCGGAGGAAGTAGACACAGTTTCTGAATGATTTTTGTTAGATTCATGTTGGTAATAATTTTAGCTGTTCCAGGATGCAAAGGTAAAACAACAGGAATCTCTTTATTAATAACTGCAAGAGCATTAAGTATAGATTTTAATCGTTTCGGGTTGTTTGTGTTCTCTGCTCTATGTACCGTAGCCAGAAAATATTGTTGAGGTTTAAGTTTAAGTTTTCTAAGAATTTTGCTTTTTTTTTCTGATATTTTTCCAAAAATTAGAGCTGCATCATACATAACATCGCCAGTATGATAGACCCCTTTGAAAATGCCCTC
>JAIOSM010000112.1 GCA_021107575.1 Desulfobacteraceae bacterium
AAAAGGTATTCAAGGGCCTGAAAAACAGTGAACATGTGAACTTTGATAAATTGTTTGTCTGTTAGTGCAGCTTTGCCAAAATATTCAAGGAGTTCATTGTAGAATTTTTTGTTTGCTTCGGCAGTATCAAACATCACGCCATCACAGTCAAATATAACAGCTTTAATAATATTTAGATTCATTGGCTTTATGGGCTTGTTTGTAACTTATCTGTTTGTTTAATATTACCAAAAACCCGGATTGTGAGCTTCGGCAGGGTTTTAAAGTCAGTTATCAGATAAATTGCCTCATAATATCTTCCAGGTGTTTTTCTGATGTTTTTTATATGAATTTCCCATCCTGATTTTTCTGACACATCGTTTTCAGACGTTTTTTCTTTAAAATCAACACTTATATTCTCACCATTACTTACTTTACAGGAAAGAATATTGAAGTCATATTTTTCAGATGGGATGATAGTGACAATTGCACTTATATCTTCATCCGGGGCACCATTTAAATGTACTGTTTCTGATGAAATGTCAGCAACTTTTTCAACTTTACCTCTGATATATAGAGTTACTTCGCTATTTACCGGATCATTGGTCTGGACTGTAATTGCTTTCGCAAGTGTCGTGTCACCATATCCTCTGGTTTTTACTAAAATTACTATTGTTCCATCCCCGGCACGGGGGATTTCTTTGTCAAAAGAGACAGTGCTGCAACCTCAGTCGGTGCGGACACTCTTAATAAGGAGAGTCTCATCCCCATTATTTTTTATAATAAAGTTGTGCCTGATAACAGTTCCTTCCGGTACAGCATCAAATTCAAATGTACTTTTTACAACTGATAATTTTGGAGCTGCCCAGGCGCCTGCTCCTGTCATAAGAATCAGTAAAAAGGTTGTAATCAATAAAAATATTTTTTTCATAAGTTCCTATCCGATTTAGTATTCATATTCATAATATATTCATGGAATCTACAGCTTTTTCTAATTAAAAACAAGTTAGTATCCTACTATATTACTATTAATCATTTCAAGCACTTCTTTTGTATATTTGATTTTTGTGTTTTCAATGGCAATTACAGGCACAGCGCCCATAAGTGCGTTGGTAAGAATAATGTTTGAACAAGATAAAAGATCTTTAAAGAAAACACTCTGTTTTTTAATTTCATAGTTTTCTTTTTTAAGTATATTTATTGCAGCATTAATTGTAACCCCATTTAATACATGGTCTGATTGTGGAAGGATTACGGTATTCTCTTGTAGAATCATTATGTTGCATGTGTTTGTTTCGGAAATTGTCATGTCAGGGTTTAATATCAAGGCTTCATCTTTGTTGTTTTCTTTTGCAAAAAGGCCTGCAAGATAATAATAAAGATAATTTAAACTTTTATGATCAGCAACTGGTGTGAGCCTTGGATACGGATACTTGATAAGCTCTATACCACTTTTTTGAAGAAGCTCAAGCCTGTGAGTATATTTTTTTGCAAACACTGCTGCAAAAAAAGGAAACTCTGAATATTCATCATTTTTAGCAAGAATAATTTTTACAGCAGCAGTGGATGAATTTAAATTGTTTTCTTTTAAAAGAGCTGTAATTACATCTTTCCAGTTTATATTTAAAGGTTCTTCATTGAAAAGTTGTCTTAATCCCTTGTTCAATCTTCTGATGTGATCAGAAAGTCTGAGAATTTCCCCTTTTTCAGCTCTTATTGTTTCAAATAAACCTGCTCCATATTGAAATCCGGGGCAAGTCGCCGGGATGCAGGCTTTATCTTTATCAATGATTTTTCCGTTAACCCATGCTTTTTCAGTATTGTGATTAATAGTTGATGTGTTTGATGCAAGAGTATCCATAATGGTTTTTCCTTTATCAAGTGTTTCCTGATATTCTTTTTCAGGGTCAGAGTCAAATACAATACCTCCTCCCACAGAGAACAGTATTCTTTTGTTAAAAACAGTGGCAGTTCTAATGGCAATTGACAAATCCATGGTATCATGGAAGCTTAAATAGCCGATTGAGCCTGTATAGATGTGCCTTTGTACTGGTTCAAGCTCGTCAATTATTTCCATTGCTCTGATTTTTGGACACCCTGTAATGGAACCGCCCGGGAAGCATGCTCTTAAAAAATCTATGGAGGTTTTACCCTGAGAAAGTATCCCTTTTACAATGGAAACAAGATGGAAAACATTGTCATAAGGTTCAAGGTTTTTATGCTTTTCTACGATAATACTATCTGCCCTGGCAACCCGGGAAAGGTCGTTACGCATAAGATCAACAATCATTGTAAGTTCAGCATCATCTTTTATGCTTGAACTTAGTATTTCAGCATTTTTTTTATCCTCTTTTTTTGTTCTCCCTCTTGCAATAGTACCTTTTATTGGTCTTGTTTCAATTTTATAACCGTTTCTTTTAATAAACCGCTCAGGTGATGTGGATAATATCTGGTGTGTTTCAGCATTGATAAAGCTGAAAAAAGAGGCCGGGTTTTTTTTATAAAGCTTTTTAAAAAGATTAAAAGGATTATTAGAAAAATTTATTTCAAAACGTTGAGATAAGTTCGCTTGATAGATATCCCCGGCTTTCAGATATTCGATAACTTTGATAACTTTTTCAATATATTCTTTTTTTGAAAATGTAGATTTTAAATATGATTTATTTATGGGAGAATTTTTATTTTCAAGTTTTGTTTTAGAGATCTTCTTTTCCAACCTTTCAAAGAAATAATCTCTAATTTTATTTACATAATCGGTTGCCACAGTCTCCTGTTTAGAATCAGAATTAAAATTGAGGTATGGTATTAAAAGAGTTGTCTCATCTTTTTCTTTATCATGAATTAAAATAGCTGAAGGCGCATAAAGGCAAATATCAGGAAGCTCTGTTCCAATGCAGGTTTGGGGAAGGTTTTCCACGATGTTTTTTAAATCATAGGCAAAATATCCAAAAAGCCCGGCCATAATAGGTAATAAAGGGGCAGGGTCTGATAATTGGGAGTTTGGAAGTTGCGTATTTGGAAGTTGAAAGTATTGAATTAATTTATTAACTAAAACAAAAGGGTCTGCCTGTAGTTTAATAGAATTATTTTTATATGCAAGTTTAAGATTGTTGCCTTTTCCTGTAAGCTCAAGCCAGGGTTTTATTGCAAGGATGTGATACCTCGCACAATCTAAGTTGCCGCCGCTTAGCAGCAGTATAGTACCATTGTCCATGGCAAATTTTTCAGCAACATTTAAAAAGGGGCTGCTAAGCTCTATCTTTTCTTTATGAACAAATTTTATAGTTGGTAACTGGTTAATGAACTCTTTATATTTAGCCATAATAACTATCAACTAATAATGCCATGGGCTTAAATGTTTTGTTCAATATCCCTTGTATCTTGAAATGGAGTTTAAGAGAGAAATGGATTTATTTGTTTTTCTCGACCAATTGTTGTTTCAGGACCATGGCCTGTGTAAACAATCGTATCTTCATCAAGTACAAGAAGTCTTGTTTTAATGCTTGAAATAAGGGTGTCATAATCACCACCAGGCAGGTCAGTTCGCCCAATGGAGCCTGCAAAAAGAGTATCTCCTGCAATGAGAACTTTGTCTGTTAAAAGACATATTCCACCTCTTGAATGACCAGGAGTGTGGATAACTTTTAAAGTGATATTACCAAATTTTATTTTATCATTGTCAGCTATTGTTATATCAGCCGGAGGAGAATCGTCAGCTGAAAGCCCGAAAGCAGCTGCATGCTGGGTAAGTTCAGAAAGCATATGTTCATCTTCAGCATGTATCATAAGCTCTGCTTTAGTAACATCCCTGAGTTCTTTATTGGCACCAACATGATCGAAATGACCATGGGTATTAATTATGTATTTTACTTTAAGGTTGTCTTGAGCAAGAGTCATGAGTATTCTATCTGCTTCGTCTCCCGGATCTATAACAACAGCTTCTTTTGTCTCTTCGCAGCCAAGTATATAGCAATTTGCCATGATTGGACCGACTTCAAGTGTTCTAATAATCAAAATATTCTCCCTGCAATTTTATTCAATATTTTTTAAAATTCGTATCTGGTCAAGCACTCCATTGATAAAAGGAGCTGAGCCTTTGTCACCAAATTTTTTTCCTATTTCTACAGCTTCATTAATTGTGACCTTTGAGGGGATATCAGGACATTTTAAAAGTTCATAAGCTCCAATTCGCATGATATTCCTGTCAACAGCAGGCATTCGTGAGAGTTTCCAGTTTTTTGAACAATTATTTAAAAGCAAATCTAATTCAGACTCATATTCTGTAACCCCCTTAACCAGAGCCAGGAAAAAAGATTTAACGTCATCTGTGATCGGTTTTTCAAAGCTCAAACAAAAAAGACTTAATAGCTTTTCTTGTTCTTCGGTATCTGCTATATGGTCTGATTCATGATCTGGTTCAGGACCAGGTGCAGACGACTTGTTTGCTTCTAAATAAAACAGTGCCTGTAATGCCAACTCCCTTGATTGTCTACGGTATCCCACTATTTTTTATTGCTCTTTCTTATACTTAATTTTATATGTTTGATGCAAGATTTGCCATTTCAATGGCAGCAAGTGCAGAATCAAATCCTTTATTTCCTGCTTTTGTGCCTGCGCGTTCAATTGCCTGTTCAATGGTTTCTGTTGTGAGGATTCCAAACATTACAGGGATCCCGGAATCAAGGCTTACATTTGCAATACCTTTTGAGACTTCTGAACATACATAATCATAATGAGAGGTAGCCCCTCTGATAACTGCACCAAGACAGATAATGGCATCAAATTTGCCGGAAGCAGCCATTTTTTTAGATATCAACGGAATTTCAAAAGCCCCTGGTACCTTTACGATAGTAATGTCTTTATCATCAGCTCCACTTCGGGTCAAAGCATCAATTGCTCCGCTTACAAGTTTTTCAGTAATAAAATCGTTGAATCTGCCTGCAATGATCCCAAATTTTTTCCCTTCTGCCTTTAAACTTGCTTCAATGATTTGTGGCAGTTTGTATCCTCATTTTTTAAGTTTGAAAATTAGTCTGCAATCTTAAGAGTATGTCCCATTCTAAGCTGCTTGCATTTTAAATACCCTTTGTTATATTCGTTGGGTTCAATTTCAATGGGAACTTGCTCTACAACGCTTAATCCATAGCCTTCAAGCCCAACCATTTTTTTAGGGTTATTTGTTAAAAGCCTCATTTTTTTGATTCCAAGGTCAACCAGGATTTGTGCTCCAATACCATAATCTCTCATGTCATCTTTAAAGCCTAGTTTTCTGTTTGCATCAACTGTATCATAACCCTGGCGTTGATATTCATAGGCTTTCAGTTTGTTTACAAGCCCAATACCTCTTCCTTCTTGTCTTAAGTAAAGAATAACTCCTGAGCCTTCTTTGTCTATAATGTCCATGGACTTATGGAGCTGATCAGCACAATCACAGCGAAGCGAACCAAATATGTCACCTGTCATACATTCTGAATGCACTCTTACAAGAATATCTTTTTCAGGATCGATTTCACCTTTTACCAGTGCAATGTGGGTAAGGCTGTCAAGCTCGTTTTCATAGGCAATGATTTCAAAGTCTCCACCGAATTTTGTAGGGATTTCGGTTTGAGCTGCTTTTTTAACAAAAGACTCTGTTTTAAGTCTGTATTCAACAAGATCTGCTACTGTGCATATGCCGATATTATGTTTTTTTGCAAATTTTTCAAGGGAAGGCATTCTTGCCATGGTGCCGTCATCATCCATGATTTCACATATTACACCGGCAGGTTTAAGTCCTGCAAGGCGGGCAAGATCAACAGACCCTTCGGTCTGTCCTATTCTTACCATAACTCCACCTTCTCGTGCTCTTAATGGGAAAATATGTCCCGGCATTACAAGATCAGAAGGTTTTGCATCATCAGCTACTGCTGTTAATATTGTGTGGGCTCTGTCTGCAGCAGAGATACCTGTGGTGACACCTTCTTTTGCTTCAATTGATACGGTAAAGCCTGTTTCAAACTGTGAAGTATTGTCTTTAACCATCATTGGTAGTTCAAGCTGGTTAAGTTTTTCTTTTGTCATGGAAAGGCATATCAAACCTCTGCCATATGTTGCCATAAAATTTATGGCCTCAGGAGTAACAGCTTCTGCTGCCATGGTGAGGTCCCCTTCGTTTTCTCTATCTTCATCATCAACAAGGATGACCATTTTCCCTTGCTTAATATCTTCAATCGCCTGTTTAATTGTTAAAAGCGGCATTAATTTCAATCCTTATTTTATAAAAAACCTTTTTTTGCTAAAAGCCCTAAACTAATATCTTTATGACTGCTACCACTGGTAGTGTCATTGTGTTCAGCGCCTATACTCTTATTTAAAAATTTTTGTACATATTTCCCCAACATGTCTGTTTCAATATTCACTTCATCCCCTGCATTTTTTTTCTCTATTGTTGTCATCTTTGCTGTATGGGGGATGACACTAATCTCAAAATCCTTATTTGAGCATTTGTTAATAGTAAGACTTATTCCGTCAATTGCAATAGATCCCTTTTCAATCATTTGTTCCGCAAGTTCCGGGGGTGTATTAATTGTTATTACCCAGGCATTGCTTTTTTTTATTTTTGAAGCAATTATGCCTGTGCCATCAATATGACCAGAGACAAGGTGCCCGTCCAGTCTGTCAGAAAGCCTTAATGCCCTTTCAATATTTACTTTTGTTCCCGCAGATGCATTTTTAAATGTTGTTCTTGTAATTGTTTCAGGAGCCATGTCAACTTTAAATAAATGTTTTTGAAGGTTTACCGCAGTGAGACATGCACCATTGACTGCTATTGAATCTCCAATTTTTGTTTCTGAAAGATTAATATCTGTTTCAATGGTAAGGACTGCACCTTCTTTTTTTGAATCAATTTTTTTTATTATGCCTGATCCTTCAATTATTCCGGTAAACAATTTACGACCTCCTGCAATCATTGTCTGATGTTCTCATTATCACCTAATCCTCATCTTGTTTGATATATCCCTGAATAAGTGTATCTTCTTCAAACCTTGAAACGTTTATATTAACAAGATTTATTGCCTCTTTCATTAATTTGGGTCCTGTGCCACTGCAAATAGGTATGCCGTCACTGCCGCCATAAATTTTAGGAGCAATAAAAAAAAGAGCTTTATTTACAAGTTTTTCTTTTAAAAAAGAGTTGATAACATTGCTCCCACCTTCCACAAGCAGGCTTACTATGTCCATTTGTCCAACTTCGTGAAGGAGGAAGGCAAGATTAAATTTTTCATTTTCCAATGGAACTTCAATTATTGTTACACCTGTTTTTTTAAGAGATTCCTTTTTTGAAGTAGAGGCATCCTTAGAAGTTACAAGGATTGTTGGAGCATTAGATTCTTGAGTTAATACCTTTGCAGCCCTATCAACTGAAAGATAAGGGTCAAGGATTATTCTTGCAGGGTCTTTTGAATCAAAATTATTAATTCTTGCTGTAAGCGATGGGTTGTCAGCTTTTAGAGTTCCCGCACCAATTAATATCGCATCATTTTCATGCCGTAGTTTATGAACATGTTCTCTGGATTTTTCATTAGTAATCCATTTTGAATCACCAATAGACGTGGCGATCCTGCCGTCGATAGTTGAAGCGCACTTAAGTGTTACAAAAGGTTTTTTATCATTGCATGTGTACCATGCAAAATCTTCAATTAATATTTCAGCTTCTTTTTTAAGTATATTTATATCAACATTGATTTTGTTCTCTTGTAAGCGCAAAATTCCATTGCCGCTTACATTGGGGTTTGGATCTTTGCAGCCTATAACAACACGGCTGATGCCGGCATTAATAATTTTTTCAGTGCAGGGAGGAGTTTTCCCATGATGATTGCAGGGTTCTAAGGTAACATAAAGAGTGCTTTGTTCTGCATCGACACCTGCATCATTTATTGCCTCAACTTCAGCATGGGCAAGACCTGCGCCTTTGTGCCATCCTTTTCCTACAATGTTGTTGTTTTTAACAACAACAGCTCCTACGGCAGGGTTTGGAGATGTAAAACCTTTGCCTTTTTGAGCTAAAGACAACGCCTCCTGCATATATTTTTGATCATTTACCTGATCGCTCATCCGATTGTTCATTTGGTTGACCCGTCTCCTTGTGGAGGATAATGGTTTTTAATTCCTGGACAAAATCATCAACATCTTTGAATTCTC
>JAIOSM010000313.1 GCA_021107575.1 Desulfobacteraceae bacterium
CAAGGAACTCGGCCTTGTTGCATCATATGGGTTAAGTTCTGAGTACCTGAACAAGGGACCGATTCATTTCATGCAGACCATCAAAGAGGCAAAAGACGCAGTCCCGGTTGCTATTTTTGACGTGATGGACGATCCAAGAATCGAATATCCGAATGAAGCTAAAAAAGAAGGCATCTCTTCTTTGCTGGGTGTTCCCATTATCAGCCATAATAAAATCATTGGCGCTCTTCGTATTTATACTAAAGACCCATGGGAGTGCTCAGTCAGTGACATCACCCTTGCCCAGGCTGTTGCATTGATATGCGGCATGGCAATGGACATGTGCAGAATGTACAAAGGCTATAAATCCAGTATTGAAATCCTTAAAAACATGAGAGGGAAAGATACATACAAATCAAACAAATGGACGCCCCATGAAGGAGTCCCAAAAAGTGTTGATCCATCAATCTGTGATTACTAGGGCCGCAATCAGCTCATCACCCTTTCAGGCAGCTTTGGAATTCCTCGAAGCTGCCTGAAAATTTAGGAAAAATTTGTAAACTAACAACTGCAAACTATCAATTCATTGTAAACCTATTTTAAAAGTATCAAGTATAATTCAAATTTATCTTGCTTTAATTTATAAATATTATTATATTTCGAATTTATCTTACACTTAAGTTTATGTAATTTATGCAGTTTGATACTGCTCAAAGTGTTTATACATATTAGGAGGTTTTATTAATGGCAAACAAAATTATACGCCGTGAAGAGATGGCTCAAGGAACCATCATTCTTAACGAAATTGAGTCTCCGCGCATTGCTAAAAAAGCAAAGCCGGGACAATTTGTAATTATTCAAGTAGATGAAAAAGGGGAAAGAATCCCTCTCACCATGGCTGATACTAATCCTGAAAAAGGGACAATTACCATAATATATATGGTCATCGGCAAATCCACTGCTGCCTTCAAAGACTTAAAAATTTCAGATGAATTTTACGCAATAATCGGCCCCCTTGGCAAAGCTACACATGTCGAGAAAAAAGGTAAGGTAGTCTGTGTTGGTGGTGGGACCGGGATTGCTGTGCTACATCCCATTACACGGGCTCTAAAAACAATTGGTAATGATGTTACAACAATAGTTGGCTCAAGGAACAAAGATCTTCTTATTATGGAAGATGAAATGAAAAAAGCCTCTGATACTTTCCACATTTGCACTGATGATGGCTCCAAGGGGCACCATGGGTTTGTTACTGATGTACTGAAAGATGTGCTGGGAAAAGGAGATATCGACCTGGTTGTGGCGATAGGTCCAATCCCCATGATGAAATTTGTATGTGATATTACAAGAGAAAGAGATGTTGAAACTCTTGTCAGTCTGAATCCAATTATGGTGGATGGTACAGGCATGTGTGGCTGCTGCCGTGTTACTGTAAATGGTACAACAAAATTCGCATGTGTTGACGGTCCTGAATTTGATGGGCATAATGTTGATTTTGATGAACTTGGTAAACGTCTTCAATCTTATGTAGATGATGAAAAAGCGAGTTATGAAGCATATATGGAGGCAAAGTAATGGCTGAAAAAAAATCTAAAAAAGTAATAATCCCCAGAGCTATAATGCCTGAACAAGAGGCTGATATCAGAAGACGAAACTTCGATGAAGTGCCACTTGGCCTTACAGAGGCAATGGCAATGGAAGAAGCAAAAAGATGTCTGCAATGTAAAAAACCTGCCTGTGTTACCGGCTGCCCTGTTTCTGTACGCATCCCTGAATTCATCAAGCTGATAGCCGAAGGTGAATTCTCTAAAGCTGCCCAGAAACTCTGGGAAAAAAATGCACTCCCTGCTGTATGTGGCCGGGTCTGTCCTCAGGAAATACAATGCGAAGGCAAATGTATTGTCGGCAAAAAAGGTGAGCCTGTCGCAATTGGTTATCTTGAAAAATTTGCTGCTGACTGGGAACGCAACAACGGATCAGGTGCTGTCCCGGCAATACCTGAGAAAACAGGGAAAAAAGTTGCTGTAATCGGTTCTGGTCCTTCAGGACTCACAGTTGCAGGAGATCTTCTTTTAAAAGGACATGATGTAACTATATTTGAAGCATTTCACAAACCAGGTGGTGTTCTTGTTTATGGTATCCCAGAATTCAGACTTCCAAAAGCGATTGTTGCATCAGAGGTTGAAACTCTTGAAAAAATGGGTGCAAAAATAGAATGCAACTTTGTTGCCGGAGCCATTGCTACAATAGACGACCTTTTTGAAGAAGGGTATGATGTTGCATATATTGGCGTAGGTGCAGGCCTCCCAAGATTTATGAATCTTCCCAACGAAAATATGATTGGAATCTATTCTGCCAACGAATACCTTACCCGGGCCAACTTAATGAAGGGCTACCTCTTTCCGGAATATGACACACCTGTTGCAAGGGGTAAAAATGTTGTTGTTCTCGGTGCTGGAAATGTTGCCATGGATTCAGCCCGAACTGCAATGCGGTTAGGTGCCGATTCAGTAAAAATTGTATACAGACGCTCAAGAGATGAGATGCCCGCAAGGGATGAAGAACTTCATCATGCTGAGCAGGAAGGCATTGAATTTGTTCTTTTGACAAATCCAACACAATTCTTCGGGAATGAAAAAGGGCGTGTTACAGGAATGGAATGTCTGAAAATGGAACTTGGCGAACCGGATGACTCAGGAAGAAGAAGGCCTGTTCCGATTAAAGGTTCAGAATATCAAGTTGATTGCGACCTTGTTGTTGTCTCTGTAGGATCTAATGCAAACCCATTGCTTACAAATACAACACCGGATCTAAAACTTAATAGATGGGGCAATATTGAAGCAGACCCTGCTACAGGTAAAACCAGCAAAAAAGGCGTATGGGCAGGCGGAGATATTGTCACAGGTGCTGCAACAGTAATTCTTGCCATGGGTGCAGGAAGAGATGCTGCAACATCAATGCACGATTATCTTACCTTAGGCTGGTAATCAGGCTTGGCAATTGGCCAGGTAACTATATTAAACTTAAAGGAGCGGGGTTAAATATTTTAGCCCTACTCCTTTTTTTCTTTAAGATAAACCTTATGGTCAACAAGAGACAGTGAATAAACATATCCCTTGATAAACTGCTGTTCTCCAAAAATACTTCTTAAGCACACTCCATCATCTTCAGGTTCAACTTTATCTACTGCTTCCATAAGCAGTACTTCTTTGTTATCTTTTATTAAATAAGCATTGGCTTCGCACATTTTTGTTACTCCTTAATTATTATAAAAATATTTGTAATATGTATCCATAAGCTCGTCAACCAGAAGAGGCAAAGGGATGTGGGACAATCCAACAATATTGATATTATCCTGACTCAATGGTAAAAGCAGTTTTTTTGCAGGAGAAAGAGCAACAGCCTCGGCTATTTCTCTTGTAACCTCACCCATCATTGAATGGGGCATAATAATGCCAACAGGTCCAATTATGAGGTCCGCAGTACGAACTGTCTGAATTATAGCATTAGAACCCGAAGCACCCTTGTTTGCTCTACTTTTCAACATTTGAGCCGTGGCAATAGCATTTGTTCCAAGAGCAAGTATTTCAATACTCTCTTCAAATTTTTCTTTTAATTTTTTAATAATGGCCGATCCTATTCCACCGCCCTGCCCATCTATTACGCAAACTCTTTTTTTACTATTTACTTGCATATACAGAACTCTTTATATCCAGCCTTAATTAATGTCAAGCTTTAAGCTAACTTCTTTAAAAATTCTATTTTCCACCGTATCTTCATCACTGTTGCCATCTATTATCACAATATGTTCACTCTTTTGTAATTTGTCAAACGCCTTTAAATACAGTTCTCTCACTTTTTTTAAAACTTCTATTTTTTCATAAAGTTCGAAATCATTCTGTCTCTTTTCAAGCCTTTTAAAACAATGGTCCGGATCAACATCAATAAAAATATTCAAATCCGGTTTTAAAATATCGGCATTGATCGAGTTTGTCTGGATTACCCAGTCCATATCCACATACTGGCTATGATATGCATATGAAGAAAAATAATATCTGTCGCATAAAACTATTGTTCCATTTTTAACTTTATTGGCAATCCCATTTTTTTTATTTACAAGATGATCTGTCCTGTCTGCTGCAAATAGCAATGCAATGGTCCTCTGATCAGTCTCGACCTTCCCTTTAAGCATATCCCTGATCAATGTTCCAACCAACCCGTCACTTGGTTCAAATGTCTGATAAACATCATTGTTTTTTGAATTTAATTGTTTGGCAAGTCGTTTAATCTGCGTACTTTTCCCAGACCCGTCAATTCCTTCAAAGACAACAAAAGTGCCTTTATTATTATCTGTATTATCACTCACTAATTTTAGATTCCTTAAGATTTGTAATTGCGATTTCAGCAACCTTTTTAAATGGCCTGGCTATGATCTCTGTAACATCATCAAGTTTGAGCCAGCGACGCTCTCTGTCATGTTCCCATACTTTATTTTCACTTATTACAAGCCCTGAAAAAAATATAAACTGGGCAGAGCTCTCGTCTTCACTTATTGTAAAAGTATCAATTTTTTCACCAAGTGCTACATTATATCCACTTTCTTCTGCACACTCTCTTAAAGCTGCATCTTCAAAACTCTCACCTTTTTCAACAGTGCCAACCGGGAACACCCACTGACCTGGGTATTTTCTCGCAGAAACTATTAATATCTCGACCTCTCCTGTATTTTTCCCAGTCTGATTTTTCCTGTAAGGCACAATCCCTGCTTTATATATTAATCTTTGATTCATGCATAACTTATTAACAAAAATTATCATTTTTGTCCATATCCAGCACTTCACGAATCAAGAGGAGCAGATGATTTAGTTAAGCAGCAGCAACTGGATATGGGGACCAAAGGCGCCAGTGCTGAGATAGTACTCATCAGCTCCTATGTCCACGGTGGCTGTACCGTTTCTGTCACCGTCATATACTCTTGGATCGCCTTCAAAATCCGTAGATGGCAAATCAGGTGCTGTGTTTGTACCAACATCAATGCATGATGAGTTGGATTTCAGATGGTAATTGCCACTGCTGACAAAACCGGAGCTTGTATTTATGTTGTTCCCGGCATTTGTCCAGGAACCACCTGTCAGTACGGAGTAATTATTGTTATAGGCATTGGCAGTGCCTGTTGTACCAGTCATATCAATGTCATCATCTCCAAAAAAGCCAGTATTCTCACGTATGATATTATTGTAGAACCAGTTTATGTTGTTATATTTAATAAGGCGTATACCGCCTCCGGAGCTAATGGCTGTGTTTTCTGTTATGGTGTTGTTAGTATAAGAAACATTACCGGATGTTCCCGAAGGTGAGCCAGCAGAAGCATCTGCAATGACGCCGCCGCCATAATCAGCCGAGTTTTCTGCAACCAGGTTGTTCGTGAGGGTGATGTTCCCGGTGATTCCCGTACTTGACAGGGCCTTAGCAAATATACCACCACTTTCATACCCGGCAGTGTTTCCTTTTACCGTGTTAGAAGTGATAGTGACATGTCCTGCTGTACCGGAAGTTGACCGGGATTCGACAAAAATTCCACCACCATTATTAACATCAGCAACATTATCTAAAACAATATTTTGGGTCACTGTAATATTGCCTGCTGTGCCTGAATCTGAAAAGCAATAAATATATATTCCGCCTCCGTCATAGGCTTTGCCGTTCTGAATTGTAAAACCTTCTACAAAAACATCACCGCCAAGCCCAGTGGTCAAAGAAAGCACACTGTTTGATGTTGCACCATAAAGAATCGTATTGGAAGGATCAACCTCTCTGCCGGCACAACCCCCGGTGTAACCCCCCTTTACCGTAATGCTCTGTCCATCATTAGAGAAAAAAGAAAAGTTGTCATCATAGAGGCCTTGTACTACTTTGATCGTATC
>JAIOSM010000517.1 GCA_021107575.1 Desulfobacteraceae bacterium
GGCACTCTTATGGCTGCGAAAAAAATCTCTGAAGAAATTTTGGAACGTAAACTTAAAATAAGCATTATAGTTATTCCAAAAACCATTGATAATGATATTCACCTGGTATCAAGATCATTTGGTTTTGATACTGCAGTCGATGTTGCGACAGATGCAATAAAAGGTGCGCACAATGAGGCAGAAGCTTATCCCAACGGTATTGGTCTAATTAAACTCATGGGAAGACATTCTGGGTTCCTTGCTGCAACCACAGCTCTTGCACAACAGGATGCTAATTTTGTACTTATACCTGAAATTGATATTGATCTCTATGGAGAGCATGGCTTTCTCAGCGCTCTGGAGAATAGACTCAAAATGAGCAAACATGCTGTAATAATTGCTGCTGAAGGTGCAGGGCAGAACTTCTTTAAAAATCAAAAAAAAGAATATGATGCTTCAGGAAATTTAAAACTAAAGGATATTGGGATATTTTTAAAAGAAGAAATAAGTAAATGGTTCAAAAAAAAGGAAATCCTAATTTCATTAAAATACATTGACCCTAGTTATATGATACGAAGCCTCTCTTCCAATGCAAATGATAGTGTGTTTTGTGGGCTTCTTGCCAGGGATGCTGTTCATGCAGGCATGGCAGGGAAAACAAAACTTCTTGTCAGCTTCTGGAACAACCATTATGTTCATATCCCCATGGATGCTTCAGCAGGAAAAAGAAAAAGTATAGATCCCAAGGGAAGATTATGGCAATCAGTCCTTGAAGCAACGGGCCAGGAAGACTTTTTTAACGTTTAATTTCAACAAATGTTATAAAAATTGCAGTATATCTATCTGACCTTCCATAAGCCCTTTTCTAAATTTTAATTTCCTATAAAGTAAAAAAAATATCGCGCCTCTTGACAAAAAATCACCGTGTGTTTATAAACAAGAGATAATATGTGTCAATCGTTAATTTTTTTATTTTAATTTAAATTATTGCCTGTTTGGAGAATCTAATGATTTCAGCTGAAAATAATTATCTAAAAAAGATTGGTTACTTTTTTCTGTTTGTGCTTATTACAATTTTTCTTGTTGGATGTAAAATAGAAGGGAATGTTTCAGAAAAAGGCCAGGGTGTTAAAGATGTAACTGTACACCTTACAGGAACCGAAACATCGACTACAATTACCCAAGATAGTGGTAACTTTAAATTTAATTTTCTGGATAATGGTGAATACATAGTTTCTTTGTCTAAAACAGACTATACATTTGAACCTGTATCTCAAAAAGTTGTTATTGAAAGTAGATTTGATGTTAAGACCATTAGTTTTGAAGCTATATCTAACAAAATTCCTATAGCAGATCCACAGAATATCACTCTTGAAGAAGATTCTGAAATCTCCATTGTACTCACAGGCTCAGATCAAGATAATGATCCATTAACGTTTATTGTACAAACTAATCCTGAACATGGGCAACTCACAGGGACAGCGCCTGATCTCATTTACACACCTTCTGAAAATTATAATGGTATGGACAGCTTTACTTTTGTAGCAAATGACGGACAAAATAATTCAGAACCTGCTGTAATAACCATTGAAATCACACCTGTAATAGATCCCCCAACTGTAACTCTTTCTGCTGATCCTTTAACAATAAATCCAGGTGGTTCATCCACCCTGACATGGTCTTCCGTAGATGCAGATTCATGCACCATAGAACCTGGCATTGGCAATGTTAATCTAAATGGCTCAACAACAGTCTCGCCAAGCCAAACAACAACATATACTATTACAGCTTCAAATTCAGAAGGCACAGTCATAGATACTGCCGAAGTAACCATTTTAGACCCTCCTATAGTAACTCTGTCTGCAAATCCCTTATCAATAAACAAGGGAGGGACATCAACCCTTACATGGACATCCACAAATGCTGACTCCTGCTCCATAGGACCAGACATAGGTGATGTTGAATTAAATGGTTCTGTAGCAGTAACAATTCAAGAGACAACAATATACACTATTACAGCATCAAATGCAGATGGGTCATCAACAAGCAGCGTTGAAATCACAATCAAAGTTCCGCCAGCTGTCCATCTTAGTGTATCAGAAGCAATCATAAACCATGGTGAATCAGTAATTCTCACCTGGAATTCTTCACCTGCACAAAAAGCATACTTCAACAATGAAATTGGAGAAGTGGCACCATCAGGAAGTATGACATTAACACCAGAGTATACAACAACCTATACTATCACATCTGTTAATGATACATTAACATCTGTTCATTCAATCTCCGTTAAAGTTCTTGGCAACCCACCAGAGCCGCAGCCAGAAGGAACCTTTGGAGAACAATACAACGATCTTATACCTTCAGATGCAAGCCTTGAATCATATGATCCTGATAGATTTATTGTATTAACAGGATTTGTAGAAGATATTTCAGGAAATCCTGTTCAAAATGTAAAAGTTGAAATCATAGACCACCCGGAATATGGCTCAGCTTTATCAGATAACACAGGCAGATTTTCCATTCCTGCCGAAGGTGGAACTCTTATAAAAATTTCATATAAAAAAGATGATTATTTAACTCTTCACAGAAGAAAAGCAGTGCCAGTAAAAGACATTGTTACAATTGACACAGTAACAATACTGCAAAGAGACAGTGCTGAAACACTTGTTACGTTTGATGGTAATCCAAATACTGTAATCACACATAAAAGTACAGAATTTACTGATGAGTCAGGCCCACGCTCATGTACCATGGTGTTCACTGGAGATACCAAAGCGTATGAACTTGATAAATACGGTAATAGAGTAAAAGAGCTTACTTCAATAACAACAAGAGCAACGGAATATATTACTCCAAAAGCTATGCCTTCAATATTACCTTCAAATGTTGCATTTACATATTGTGCAGAACTTGAAGCAGATGGAATAGCCCGTATTGAATTTGACAGACCTGTTATTAATTATGTTGATAATTTTCTTGGATTTGATGTTGGAGAAATTGTTCCGGTAGGATATTACGATAGAGACCTTGCTGAATGGGTTGGCTCAGATAACGGTGTTGTTGTAAGGCTGTTAGATACAAATTCTGATGGCATAGTGGATGCTTTGGATGCAACAGGTGATGACTCACCAGATGACTTAAATAACGATGGATCAACTACTGATGAAGTTATAGGCATGGACAGTTCCTATCAGCCTGGAAAAACTTACTGGCGTTTTAAAACAAAACACTTTACCCCGTGGGATTGTAATTGGCCTTCTGGACCACCTCTGGGTGCAATTGTCCCAAATCCGCCAACAAAACCAAATACTGGAGATGATAAACCTTGTTTTATCACAGGGACTTTAGTTCATACTGACAAGGGACTAAAGCCTATTGAAGATGTTAAAAAAGGAGACCTTGTTTGGTCAAAAGATGAAAAAACTTCGAAGATGCTTTTGCAAAAGGTTACAAAAACCATTATTACTCCTGATCATGAAATTTATGAACTAAAAATTTCAGATGTCAATGAAAAAACAATCACAATTGGTACAACTGTGGATCATCCTTTTTGGGTTAAGGGAAAAGGTTGGATTCCTGCAATTGATTTAAAACCTGGAGATAAAACAACTACAATTAAAAATAGATTAGAAACAATAATTGATTCTAAAAAGGGGCTTTCAAAAAAAACAGTTTACAATCTTGAAGTTGAAAATTTTCATACATATTTTGTAGGAAAAAGTGGCTACTTGGTCCACAATACCTGTGCTGGAAAAATTGATCACAGAGCGCGAGTTTTAAATGAATCTGTTCCTATCCAAGGAACAGGGATGACACTTCATTACTCTTCTGATAGAGTAAAGGCTTATAAAACAATTATTGATGTTCCTGTTAGTGGAGATTCTATTCCTTCGAGTTTAAAACGCATTATAGTTAAATGTGAAATAGCTGGCGTCATTATGGAAAGAATTCTTGATCCATTACCAGATCAAAAAGAAATATTTTTATGGGATGGTCTTGATTATAATGGAAAAGTTGTAACAACTACTGTTTCTGCCAATATAAGTATCGGTTTTGTATATGATTTTGTCTATTACTCACCAGGTGACAATGATAAGGCCTGGGCACAGATGGGAGTCACTCCAACTTTTACCAGAGGTCGGCAGAATATTACATTTTGGCAAAATGATTTAATAAAAATAAATTCACAAAAAAACAAACAAGGAAACAATAAGGACATTGCAAATGGTTGGACAGTCTCACCTCATCATAACTTAAATTTAGATGATCCAAATATACTCCATAAGGGCGATGGCACTAAAATAGAAAACAACTCACTCATCATTACTACTGTTGCCGGGAACTACGTAGGCGTTGGGCATTATAGCGGAGACGGTGGTCCAGCTATCGAAGCTCATCTCTATAGTCCGCTTGATATTAGCACTGATAAAAATGGAAATCTTTTTATTGCTGATCATTATAGTAACCGCATTCGCAAAGTAAATACTAACGGTATTATCACAACTATAGCAGGGACTACTGGATATATATATGATGGAGTCCCTGCCATTGAAAGCTCTGTCGGTTATCCAACTGGTGTAGCTACCGATTCTTTTGGTAATCTATTTTTTGCTCATACTGATAGGAGTACTAGCCGAGGTGATCTCATCCGTATGGTAGATACCAACGGTATAATTACAACTGTTTCTGGAATTAAAACAGCAAGTGGTGGATCTTTTGATGGTGACGGAAAACCCGCAACTGAAGTTGATCTTCAAGATATAGAAGATGTAGCCAACGATAAACACGGTAATCTTTTTATCGCTATCTCTGGTGATCATCGAATATGTAAGATAGATACAAATGGAATCATCACAACAATTGCCGGGACAGGAGAAAGAGGCTACAGTGGTGACGGTGGCCCTGCTACTGAAGCAAAACTTTTAGGTATGAAAGAAATAGCTTTGGATCAACTGGGTAATCTCTATATTGCTGATAATGGGTATCATTGTATTCGTAAAGTAGACACCAGTGGGATCATCACCACTGTGGCCGGAACAGGAGAAGAAGGATTTAGTGGAGACGGAGGCCTCGCTAC
>JAIOSM010000503.1 GCA_021107575.1 Desulfobacteraceae bacterium
ATTGAGCCGACCCCAGCCTTTGGCTGGCATCGCTTTGCTTGATCGGTTGGCACGGTAAATTGCATTCAGGCTTTGCCAGCTGCAATTTCCGATCCCAACCGACTGCGGCTCATCCCGCACGCCCGTTCTCATATACACCTATTTGATTTCCCTCAAATTTGTTGTATATTGTTTATATACAACAGGAGGCTTAACATGGACAAAGTATTTAATGTTATCATAGAAAAAGATACGGACGGATTCTATGTGTCATCCGTACCCGCCTTGAAAGGCTGTCATACCCAAGCAAATTCATTAGACGAACTTATGGAACGAACAAAAGAAGTTATTGAACTTTGCCTGGAAACTGAAAATTCAATGTTTGAAGCAAATGAATTCATCGGCGTTCAAAGATTGGTGCTTTCAGTATGAGTAATTTCCCAGCTCTATCAGGAAAAAAGTTGATTAAAGTTCTAAAAGGATTTGGCTTTGAAGTTATCAGAGTAAAGGGTAGTCACAATTTTTTGCAACATTCAGACGGTAGATGCACAACAGTCCCAGTCCATGCTAATGAAACTATTGGAATAGGCATTTTATCAAAGATATTGAGAGATTGTGAAGTAGATAAGAAAGATTTACTCAAGAAGATTTAAAATGAGAACAAATCGTTTCACTGGATTGCAGGGAGCTCAGCCGCTTTGAAAAGTTTTGGTTTAACAATCTTTATTATCACGAACAAGTTTTCTGGGAACCCCTGCAACCAGTGAACTTGACGTTATACAAAAGAAGAATATGCGAAAGAACAAATGGTTTTGGATTAGAATTATTATTGTTATCATGGGAAGCAGTTCGGGCTTATCCATCACTTCACCTGAAGCATTAGAGTCTTCTAATGTCGATTGGATAGCATGTTTAGCTATCCCGCTATTTTTACCATTTGGATTATTGTTTGTTATAGCTATACAGGCATTTAATCCTCTTTCAGCCAAAATCTGGCGGAAGCCTTCATGGTACATAAATCCTTTTATTTTCAAAGAGCCTCTCCAAGGGTTTCATTTAATTGCGTTTCATTTTATGTTTGGTGGCATAGTGGCATGTATGACGTTAATTAACCGAGGAAAAGAAGCAGCCCCATTAGCTATATCCCTCCTATCAATAGGGATAGGAATTTGGCTTGGCATACAATTGTGTATGTGTCTGTTTAAAAAAAAGATGGAGACCATTTGAAAATTTTGTATAACCTATCGCTCGAGAGGATCGGGGGCTACTGAGCGGCTCTTGAAGATTTCGGCTTTAACAGAAATTCTAATCATGCAAAGGTTGTTGGCATAAAGCCCGACCACTCAGCTTTGCGTTATACGTAAGGGATTATGACCCAAAACTGGAACACACTCGATGGTTTTTATGTAGATATTCCGGAAGCCAAGGAAATAATATTTCCTGATAAATGTTTAGTCTGCAATAAAAAAATCAAAAATAGTTCGGTCAATATCACCGGAAATCCAGTTGGCTATTTTGGCTTATGGAAATTTCAATTTGGATTTAATCCCAAAATTACAGTACCTGCACATGTTGATTGTGGGAAACAGCTGAAATCCAATATTCGGTCCAGAAATTTCTTTCTTATGTTTATTGTCTCAATTGTTTTATTGATTGGCCTCTACTTTAATTGGGAACGTTGGCAAACACTCACGTTCCTTTTTGCTCTAATTTTACCTCCAATTTACTGGCAACTTAAAAATGCACCATCATTTGAATTTGAGCTTGAAGATGGTGTGTTTGAATTTCGTTTTTCAAACAAAGAATATGCTGAAGAATTTGCCAAAAGTAATGGTGTCAAAGTATCAAAGGCTCACGTATAACCTGGCGTTTCACAGGATTGCAGGGGTCTCAGCCGCTTTGAAAAGTGTTGATTTAACAATTTTTATTATCACGAACAAGTTTTCTGGAAACCCCTGCAACCCGTGAACTAAACGTTATGTGGTGAAATAATATGGTAAATACATCTAAACTCAGAGTGCCTACAAAAACTGAAAGATTATTGATTATCTTTATACCAATTGCAGTATCCTTGATGGCTGGATTGGGATATAAGCTTTTTGCATCTACTAATTTTAACTCTTTTATTCTATATGGTTTCATCTCGGTTCTATTAAATATGATTATTTCAGTTTCATATTCTTTCCTTATTAAAAAAAACAGAGCCTCATACCTTGAATCAGTTGAAGGTAGTTATTTTGTCGCTATTTTCAGCATGTTTATATTAATTGTTCCATACTTCATATTTTATTTTTTAGGTACATCCCTACTATCTGGTTTTAAAATTCCTTTCAATTATTAAAATAAAAATGTGGGGGAACTGATAAAAATTGTAATGGAAACGAATGGAATAACCACATAACATGGCGATTCACAGGATTGCAGGGGGCTGAGCCGCTCTGAAAAGTTTTAGTTTAACAAAATTATAAACATAAACAAGGTTTCTGGAAACCCCTGCAACCAGTGATCTTTGCGTTATATGCCTTCGATAAATGCAAAGGAACAAAAATGACTTTAATTGATTTTATCTTAAAAGTTAAATTAGCTGGTTACGCTACAGGTGGAGAGGGTCTTGAGAAAAAATTCGACGATGGCTCGATTGGTTTTGAGATTATATCAGATGGATATAAATATTTAGACCGTTACAATGGTTTCAATCCATTTGCTGGATCTGAACAAATTTATGATTCTAACAACACATTGCTTTGGGTCATGAACTACTATGGTGAAGTATTGCCAAGTGGCTCCGACCCAAAAAACATTTATTCGTTTTTAAAAGAAGCAATGCAACTAATTTCACCAGAGTATCCGTTCAGAGGACCTAAAAAATTAAAAAAGCAAAACTTAAAGTATGAAAATCAACAATATGGTTCTCTTGACCGCTTCCATGGCATCGAAAGCATTTATGAAAACAATGAGAAAGCATATGTTCTTTATTACCATGGTGGTAAATTAGACAAGGCCATATAACCCGGCGCTGAAGCTGGACCGGGCGGGCAACGCCGCTTTTTTAAATAAACTTTTTAACTAAAAATATGA
>JAIOSM010000223.1 GCA_021107575.1 Desulfobacteraceae bacterium
AAAATGTAAATTATATAAAATTTTTTAGTAATTTTGTTTTAAATGGATAGATTAATTAATTTCTTCAAAATGATGTAAGTATGTGGAAAAATTGGGAGTTGTTGATGGGGAAGTTTTTTTTTTTTTTGGTATTTTTTTTGATTTTTCTTCCTGGGGGGTGTTTTATTGTAAAAAGTTTTGAGGGGAAAAAGCCGAACATTATAGTTGAGCTCCCTTCGCGTTATCTAAATAAATCATATGAGATGTCACTTTCTGTGTCAGATGTTGGGAAAGGGCTTAAAAATGTAAGGGTTTCAATTTTAAAACAAAACAAGGAGACAATTCTTCTGTCAAAGCGATACCCTAATCCCGGCATCATGGGTTTGGGTATATTTAATGATTCATTTAAGATTCCGGTTAAGTTTGAAGACCAGAACATATCAGATGGCGAAGCTTTAATAATTATACATGTTTCTGATTATTCTTTCAGGGCATGGAACAAAGGCAACTGGTCTTACCGGGAGGAAAAGGTTATTATTGATTCTGTCCCTCCCAAAGTTGAAGTCTTGACAAAGAAACACAATATTAAACGAGGAGGCGCCGGCCTTGTAATATACAGACTTTTTGAAAAAGATATTAAAAGCGGTGTAATGATAGAGGAAAATTTTTTTCCGGGCTTTTCAGGAATGTTTTCTGATATTGATGTTTATACAGCTTTTATTGGTCTTGATCATAGCCAGGGACAGGGTTCAAAACTGGCTGTAGTAGCTATTGACAGCGCGGGAAATAAGACAAGTAAAGGATTTCGTTATTATATCGGGAACAGAAAATTTAAGACTGATACCTTAAACATTCCCCAAAGTTTTCTTGATAAAAAAATTCCGGGTTTTAACCTGCAGCCAGACTCAGATGATTCAGGCAGTAAAGATTTTCAAAATTCTTATCTTAAGAAATTTATATACATAAATTCTAAAATAAGAGAAAAGAACAGCACTACAATATTAAGCAAATCTTTGGAAACTAAAAATAAATTAATGTGGAGAGGAAAATTTTTAAGACTTCCCGGCTCTGCAAGGCGAGCTTCTTTTGGAGATAGAAGAATTTATAAATATAAGGGAAAGGAGATTGGCAGGGCAGTTCATCTTGGAGTAGACCTTGCTTCTGTAAAAAAATCCAGGGTTTCTGCTGCTAATGCCGGCATAGTGATTGCTGTGGAAAATATCGGTATATATGGAAATTCAGTTATTATAGATCATGGTTTTGGGTTATGTACCTTATATTCACATCTTTCAAGTTTCTCAGTTGAAAAAGGCGATGAAGTTAAGAAAGGCGACGCCATTGGCAGAACAGGCATAACAGGGCTTGCTGGTGGAGACCATCTGCATTTTGGCGTTTTTGTTAATAATGTTTTTGTAAATCCTGTGGAATGGTGGGATAAAACATGGATTGATAATAATATTATGTCAGAAATCGATAGAATCAGAAAACAATTAGAATAGGAAAATTGTAAGTTTTATGGGTGAATATAAAGTAAACAAGACTTATAAAGAGATTAATAAAAAGATAACTGCAGGTGAAGCAGTCGTAGTAACTGCTGAAGAAATAATTGGGATGGTGGGGAAAAATGGTATAATAGAAACTGCTCAAAAGGTTGATGTTGTGACAACCGGGACTTTTGCTCCCATGTGTTCATCAGGAGTTTTTATTAATATTGGGCAATCAACCCCGACAGTAAGAACAACCAAAACATGGTTTAATGATGTGCCTGCTTATTCAGGACTTGCTGCTGTTGATTGCTACCTTGGAGCAACTCAAACAAGTGAAGATGACCCCTTGAATAAAAGGTATCCCGGAGCATTTGAATATGGAGGTGGTCATGTTATTCAGGATCTGGTTGCCGGGAAAAAGATAAATGTCAGAGCAGAAAGCTATGGCACTGATTGTTACCCAAACAGAAAAATTGAGAAGACTGTTACATTAAAAGATCTTGTAAATGCAACTCTCTGCAATCCAAGAAATGCCTATCAGAATTATAATTGTGCCATAAACAGATCTGATAAAATAAAGTATACATATATGGGAACATTAAAATCTGAGATGGGAAATGCTAATTATTCTACTTCAGGTGAGTTAAGCCCGCTTTTTAATGATCCATATCTTAAAACAATTGGATTAGGAACTAGAATATTCTTAGGGGGCGCTCAAGGTTTTGTCACATGGAGTGGAACCCAGCATAAAATAGACGTTGACAGAACATTGGATGGTGCGCCATTAACTCCTGCGGCAACTTTATTTGTAACAGGAGATTTAAAAGAGATGTCTCCTGAGTGGCTTGTTGGTCAAAGCATAAGAGGATATGGAGTCTCTCTCAGTGTTGGGTTGGGAGTGCCAATTCCGATTTTAAATGAAGAGATGGTTAAATATACTGCTATATCAGATAAAAATCTTTTTACTCAGGTTTTGGATTATGGACATGATTATCAGCAGGGCAAGGCAAAAAGTTATGGTAAGGTAAGCTATGCTGAACTTAAAAGCGGAACAATTACAATAAAAGGTAAGAAAATACCTACGGTTCCACTTTCAAGCATGGTAAAAGCAAGAAAGATTGCACACAAATTAAAAACATGGATTCAAAGAGGCAAGTTTTTTTTAGGAGAACCACAAAAGTTTTTTTAACATTATTGTTTTAACAGGTGAATATTAAAGTGAATATTAAGACACTACGAGAGAATATAGAAGTTATTGTTATTGCTGTTGTGATTGCACTGTTTATCAGAACTTTTGTTGTCCAGGCATATAAAATTCCATCAGGATCAATGAAGGATACACTTTTAATAGGAGACCATCTTCTTGTAAATAAGTTTATTTATGGGGTCAAAATTCCGTTTACAGACGGGAAAATTTTAATTCCCATAAAAGATCCAGAACAAGGAGATATTATAGTTTTTAAATATCCTGAAGACCCAAAAAAAGATTTTATTAAAAGAGTTGTCGGTATTGAAGGAGATGTAGTAAAAATAGTAAAGAAAAAGCTATATGTAAATGGAGAATTAAAAGAATATAAAGAACATGTTAAATATACTGATCCTATTATTTACCCTGTAAATTTAAACAACAGAGATAATCTCGGGCCAATAAAAGTGCCCAAAGATTCACTTTTTGTTATGGGAGATAATAGAGATAACAGCCATGACTCAAGATTCTGGGGATTTGTTAAATTAAATGCAGTTAAAGGTGAAGCCCTGATTATACACTGGTCATGGAAACAGACAGGATCAAAATTTGGTGTAAGATGGAACAGAATAGGGAATTTGCTCATATAGGGAATAAAAAATAATGCGATTTGATAGAAAAGATATCCTTGATATTCATTCTCTTTCTAAAAAAGAAATATCCATGATACTTGATATTGCACAAGGCATGAAGGAGATTTCCGAAAGACCTGTAAAAAAAGTTCCAACTCTTCGCGGCAAAACAATTATTCTGTTTTTTGAAGAACCAAGTACAAGGACTAAACTCTCTTTTGACACTGCTGCGAAAAGGTTATCAGCAGACGTTATATCAATTTCAAAATCATCCAGTAGCATAGTTAAGGGTGAGACTCTTATTGATACTGCTAAAAACCTTGATGCAATGAATCCTGATATTATTGTAATGCGCCATTCATCTTCAGGAGCTCCTCATATTATTTCAAAAAGAGTGAGAGCTTCTGTTATCAATGGAGGAGATGGAATTCATGCACATCCCACACAGGCTTTGCTTGATATGATGAGTGTGCGGGAAAAAAAAGGGAAGATAAAAGGACTAAAGATTGCAATAATAGGGGATATTGCCCATAGTAGAGTAGCAAGATCAAATATTCGAGGGTTTTCAAAAATGGGAGCCAATGTTAATATTTTCGCTCCTGAAACCATGATGCCCATGGAGGTTGAAGACCTTGGATGTAAAAAAGCTTTAAGTGTTGAATCATGCATTGAAAAGGCGGATGTAGTCATGATGCTTCGTATACAGAAAGAGCGCCAGTCAAATATTCTTTTCCCCACGGAGCGTGAGTATGCAACGTTATTTGGTTTAATCAGAGAAAGATTAAAACTTGCAAAAAAAGATGTGATTGTGATGCATCCGGGTCCTATGAACAGAGGGGTTGAAATTGCAAATGATGTTGCAGACAGTGAATGCTCTTTAATTCTTGATCAGGTTACAAATGGTGTGGCCCTGAGAATGGCACTTTTTTATCTTCTTGCCGGAGGTGGGAAAACGAATGATAAGAATTAAAGGCGCAAGGGTTGTTGACCCTGGAAATATAGATGCAAAAAAAGATATTCTAATAGAAGATGGACTGATCAAAGATATTATAGAGCCCTCTACACCGGATAAAGCAGTTCTGGATAATGATTCAGGCTCTGATATTAAGATAATCAATGCAACAGGAATGATTCTTACTCCGGGACTCATTGATATGCATGTCCATTTAAGAGAACCGGGACATGAATATAAAGAAACAATAGAAACAGGGTCAAAGGCTGCTGCAAGAGGTGGATTTACAACTATTTGTTGTATGCCAAATACAAATCCGGTTAATGATAATTCCCAGGTCACAGGTTTTATTAAAAGGCAGGCAGAAAAAGCCGGATATGCAAGTGTGTTGCCTGTAGGTGCTATCAGCCAGGGGCTCAATGGCTTGGCGCTTGCTGAGTTCGGAGATATGAAGACTGCAGGAATCTGTGCTGTATCCGATGATGGGCAGCCAGTTGAGAATCCAAATTTGATGAGAAAAGCCCTTGAATATGCAAAAGGACTCAA
>JAIOSM010000318.1 GCA_021107575.1 Desulfobacteraceae bacterium
AATCACATCATTTTTAATCAGTTCCTTACATATTTCTATATGATCACGATTGTGTTTTGTTCTGGCGTTATTACATCCAACTACGCCTGCAACACCACGGACACGACCATTTATTATATTGTCATTGAGAGTATAAAAAGTACCGCGGAACGATCCCCCAAGATGATACTCTGTGGATTCCACACCAAAACCCGCCACGACAGGTTGTTTGTGCTTGGGAATCATAACTTCTGCAGCACGGTTTTGATAGTTGTCAATAGCCATTTTAACTATCCGCTCAGCATCTTCAACTGCATGATGCTCATCAAATTCGATATGGATAGTAGTATCCTGCTCCATTCTGGCAATAGGATGGGTAGTGATTATCTTGGTATGGAAACAATTTGCAACATTTGCAATGTTCTGCATGATGCACTGAATGTCAACCACCATGGCATCGACTGCGCCGGTTATGATGGCAAGTTCCTGCTGTAGGAAATTACCGCAAAGAGGAATACCATGCCGCTGGAGTAATTCATTGGCAGTACAACAGATTCCTGAAAGCTGAATCCCGGCCGCGCCCTTTGATTTGGCATAATCAATTATTTCCTGTTTTTGCGATACAGCCACAATCATTTCTGATAAAATAGGCTCATGACCATGAATAACAATATTTACATGATCTTCTTTCATAACGCCAAGGTTGGCTTCGGACTGGAGTGGATAAGGGGTGCCAAAGAGAATGTCTTGTAGGTCAGTGGCAAGCAAGGAGCCGCCCCATCCGTCTGCAATCGCTGCACGGGTACCCTGTTTCATCAGGTTTTTATAATCCTGATCAACGCCCATATGGGTACGATGCATGATTTCAACGATTTCTCTATCGATATTTCTAGGAAGCACACCCATCTTTTTCCAGAGTTCATAGCGAGCTTTTGGGGCAAGTTTTACGCTAAGGACGTGCCCTGTTGGCTTGCCCCATTCGGCTAGTGCTATTTCTGCTGTTTCAAGTGCGACTTCATCAAGGTCTCTGTCCAGTTCCTCTCCATCCACTTCAACAGTGGTGGCAACGCCAAGATACTTGGCAACTTCAACAAGTTTTTCATAATCTTTAATTTTATAAGCATCTGTCTCTTTTTTTGCTACAGACAAAAAGACTTCTGCAACACCTCGCCCATGATCAGAGTGAGCAGAAGCTCCGCCTGCTATCATTCTGATAAAGTTTCTTGCTGCAATAGTATTTGCAGTTGCGCCACAAAGACCTTTTCTTTCATCCTCGCCTTCAATTCCTGCCTTAGGTAAGGGAAGACGACATGGTCCCATGGAACAGTTTTTACAACATGTACCTTGTACACCAATAGCACATTGTTTCATGGTAAGAGCTCTGTCAAATATTGTCTCGATTCCTAACTCATGAGATCGTGCTATCATCTCTTGTGATGCTACATCTATGGAAGATGCAACCGGATCAGCCAGTTTTGGAGCCTTGACTGGTTTGGCTTTTTTTTCTTCTGCCATTAGAGGTTCCTCCTCATATTATTTTGTTATATTACTAAATTTATTATTCAAACTTTAATATTATCTTTTAATTGTCTTAAATTTAGATAGAGAAGATTTCTGGGTTTTAGCTGCTGTCATTGTAACTTTTTTATCACTAGCCGGGGCAGCTTTTGCCATTCTCTCTTCCTGTTCTTTTGCTCTTTTTTCCCTGATAGCTTCTGCTTCAGCATCTCTTTCTGCTGCAGCATCAGCTTCTGCTTTTTTCTCAGCATCAATTTTTGCTTTGGCATCAGCTTCTACTTTGGCTGCGGCATCAGCTTCAGCTTTTGCCTTTGCTTCCGCATCTACTTTAGCTTTAGTTTCTGCATCAAGTTTGGCTTTGGCTTCTGCATCAGCTTTGGCTTTAGCCTCTGCTTCAGGATCAGCTTTTGGAGCAGCAGCTTTTGCAGGCGCAGCCTTTTCTTCAGCTTTTGGAGCAGCTTTAGCAGCTGGTTTCGCAGCAGCCTTAGGAGCTTCTTTTTTAGCAGGAGCTGCCTTCTTGGCAGGAGCTGCTTTCTTTTCTTCTTTTATTGTAAGGTCTACTTCTGGTGCCAGGGCAGCAAAATCTATATCAACATCGTCCAAACGTTTTTCAATTGGAGCAACGTCAGATGCTGAACCGCCACTGTATAGAAGTTCAATAAATGCTTTTGCAAGTTTTATTGATTCAGGATGACGCATTATAAGAATGCTTGAACCTGCAAGAAGATATGATACCGCACCCACTGCTTCCATTAATACTGGACGTTTTTCAGGATCACCAAGTTCAGGTGCATCTTCAGCAGTCTGCTTTGCTTCTTTACATTTCCACACTTCATTTCCAAGATTGTTTATCATAGGATTTTGAAGTTTGTCATCTCCCTGGGTCATGGCTGCCATATTAAGGCGTTCCATTACTGAATATGAATATTCAAGACCATAACCAAGTCCACCGGTCGTAGGATCAGTAATTACATTTCCAAGATTCATCCCAAGATTTTCAAGGAGAATATTTACCTGCTTTGCAAGGTTTACGTCAATTGGTGATGAGGAAATTATTGTGTGTCCGTAGCCCATGGCTGCAGCACCAATTCCTTTATAATTCTTTTCCTCTACAGGACCTAAAATTAAATTTTCACCTTGACATTCCTCGGCAATTTTTTTGAGAACTTCTTCATCTTTTTCAACAGCCGCAGTTCCCCATATAATTAAAGGAACATTGATTGCTTTTAAAACTTTTTTAACAACGGCTGCTGCATCTTCAGGGCTCCTGTCTTTGTCATTGGGATCAGTACTCTTGAGTTGCAGAACAATAGCCTGTGCATCATAGTCATCCACACATTTTTTTGCCCATGCTGCCGGGTCAGATATAACGTCTTTAAAAGGCGCTGTAGCTGCTTCAGGCCAGTCTTCAGGTTCCATGTCCCAGATCTCCATCGCAATGATGGTTTTGTGAGGCATTTCTCCTTCTAACTGATAAAATGGGTAACTTGTTTGACCACCGATAGTTAAAGTATTATCACCTTTTCCAATTGTGATATCTTTAATACTGCCAGCATAAGACTCTTTGTTGATTTCAAATCCCACTTTTACCTCCTTTATAATAATATACATCTATTTTGGGTTGCGGGTGTTTTAATTGATTGGAACTTTGTTGGTTAATTAAAAACTGTAGAGCATGATCAGGAATGTATTTTAAATAAAAAAGGCCATCAGTTTTATTTTGTTTTTTCATAATTATGCTATTTTCACAATTTATCTAATTAATTCAACTTAAGAAAATTACAATTTGCAGGCTCATTTGTCAATAGTTATATGTATTTAATGTTTTGCATAAAAAAAGCATGAAGAAGCATGAATGACAATGGATTTGGTAGTTTAGCTGTAATATAGCTGTAAAGTGAAGGCAATTTATTAAATAAATTTGGATTGTCATTGTTAAAAGATTGTTAAAAGAGTTGATTTTTTAATTAATTTTATATACGTTCAATACTGGATCAATAAATCTGGTATTGGACTTTTAAGTGAGTTACTAAGTTAGATTTGGATAACACTATTTTATTATCTAAATCGTTGATTTTTATTATTAATCACAGACCCTAATATTTTTTAGGGTCGAAATTATTATAAAGGAGTGAAGATATGGCATTAGATCCAACCAAACATTTAGACTGGGAAATCGCAGAAGATGCAGAAAAAACAATGCTTACAATTTATGAAATTGGTGAAAAACTGGGGCTTACAAAAGAAGAGCTTCTTCCCCAGGGTCACTATATTGCCAAGATAGATTTTAGAGCAGTGCTTGACCGTCTTAAAGATAAACCAGACGGCAAATACATTAATGTGACAGCTGTCACACCAACCCCCCTTGGTGAAGGGAAATCAACATCTGCAATGGGACTTGTCCAGGGTCTTGGTAAAATCGGGAAAAATGTTTGTGCTGCAATTCGTCAGCCTTCAGGCGGACCTACAATGAACATTAAAGGCTCTGCCGCAGGCGGTGGTCTTGCTCAATGTATTCCCCTTACACCTTTCTCTTTAGGTTTTACAGGTGATATAAATGCAATCATGAATGCACATAACCTTGCAATGGTTGCTTTGACTTCCCGCATGCAGCATGAAAGAAATTATACAGATGAGCAGCTGGACAGACTTTCCGGCATGAAAAGAATTGATATTGATCCCACAAAAGTAGAAATGGGATGGATCATGGATTTTTGTGTCCAGTCTTTGAGAAATATCATCATAGGTATTGATGGTGTAAACGGCAAAGCTGATGGTTTTATGATGAAATCGAAATTCGGTATTGCTGTTTCTTCAGAAGTTATGGCTATCCTTGCCGTTGCAACAGATCTTAAAGATATGCGTGAAAGAATGGGTAAGATTGTTGTTGCCTATACTAAAAAGGGTAAACCTGTAACAACTGAAGATCTTCAGGTCGCAGGAGCAATGACAGCATGGATGGTGGATGCATTGAATCCATCTCTAATACAGAGCCTTGAAGGACAGCCGGTTATAGTTCATGCCGGACCTTTTGCAAACATAGCCATTGGTCAGAGTTCCATTATTGCAGACAGAGTTGGTCTGAAACTTGCGGACTACCATGTCACAGAATCAGGATTTGGTGCTGATATCGGGTTTGAGAAATTCTGGAATCTTAAATGTCGTTATTCAGGTCTTATACCAGATTGCGCAGTTGTTGTTGCAACAATCCGTGCACTTAAATGCCATGGTGGTGCACCTGTGCCTGTACCTGGGAAAGCAATGCCTGAAGAATACAACAGTGAAAATGTTGAATGGGTTGCAGCAGGTTGTGCCAATCTTATACATCATATCAGAAATGTTAGAAAAGCAGGCATCTCTCCTGTTGTATGTATTAATGCATTTTATACAGATACAGATGCTGAAATTGCAAAAGTTCGTGAACTTTGTGAAGCAGAAGGCGCAAGAGTCGCTCTTTCACGTCACTGGGAACATGGCGGTGACGGTGCTGTTGAATTTGCAGAAGCTGTTGTTGCTGCCTGTGAAGAGAAAACAGAATTTAAATTTCTTTATGAGCTTGATATGCCTATCAAAGAGAGAATTGCACTGATTGCCAAGGAAGTTTATGGTGCTGACGGTGTTGATTATTCCAACGAAGCAAATGTGGCAATTGACAGAATTCAGGCAGATCCTGAGCTTGCAAAAATGGGTATGTGTATGGTTAAAACCCATCTTTCTCTTTCTGATAATCCAGCACTTAAAGGAGTTCCAACAGGCTGGAGACTCAGTATAAGAGAAGTATTAACTTATGGTGGCGCAGGCTTTATTGTTCCTGTTGCAGGAGCTATCAGCCTAATGCCTGGAACTGGTTCCAACCCAGCATTCAAGAGAGTTGATGTTGATGTTGAAACAGGTAAAGTTCAAGGTGTATTCTAAATAAGGAGACAAAATATGACTGCTGAAATTATTAGCGGAACAGAAATAAGAAAGACTATCCTTGCTGAAATCAAGGAAGAAGTCGATCAGATGAAAGAAAAATATGGCAAAGTACCAGGCCTTGTTACAATTCTTGTTGGATCAAGCCCTGCGTCAATAAGCTATGTTACTCTTAAGGTTAAAACTGCAATCAGCCTGGGATTCCATGAAATTCAGGATGATCAGCCG
>JAIOSM010000524.1 GCA_021107575.1 Desulfobacteraceae bacterium
GATTTTGCAATTGCATCACTAATTTTAGACGAATCAAACTCAACAACTTTCCCATTACGTTTTTTTATCTTTTCAAACATCCTTGAAATCTCCGTTAATTTGATTTAGATTGGACACTGCTGTTTTTTATAATGTGCAGCTAAAATGAAAGTAGACTATATATTGCGGTCTGTCAAGAAAAAAAACTATATATTGTGTTAATATTAAATAATACTAATGCAGTTAATTAAAAAACAGATACAAAAATATGAAATTAGATCAAAATCCCTTTTTCAGAAAAGCTATTATACCCTGGCATGATTCAACTTTATCATGCTGGATTTTCATTGTAATATGCTTATTTACGCTTATTTTTGCAGTGATCGGCATAAATGTAGCTTGTGCAAACCAAGAGTATGCAGGTTTTGTCTGGCTTCCTGCTCTCATGGCTTTGTTATCTTTGTTTATACTTATTAAAATTTTAATAAAACTTATTATGCGGAGACAAAATTTTTAAATTTCAGGATCTACGTTTTTTTTTATTTTTTTCAAAAATTTCCTGTTCCCGAATCAACTCAAGGACACTGTCAGGCTCATCCCGGGGTGTAAGCATCCAGGTATATTCTTTTTTACTGATAGGAATTTTTTCGATTTCTTTATTCAAAAAGGTCTGGATGTCTTCTAACCGCTCTTTTTCTTCTTCACTGCAATAAGAAAGTGCAATACCTTTTTTAACCCCTCGACCGGTTCGCCCCACCCGGTGAACATAGTTTTCACTTATTTCAGGAAGATCATAATTAATAATATAATGTACATCAGGAATATCAATACCCCGGGCACTAACATCCGTGGCTATGAGGATTTTTGCCCATCCATTTTTAAATTGTTGCATGGCATTGCTTCTGTCTTTCTGATCTTTTTCTCCATGGATGGTCAGAGATTTAATGTTGCCTCTTTCCAAAGCCTTTGCCACTCGCTCTGCCCTGACCCGGGTTCTGACAAATACGATAACTCTGGCATCCGGGTTGTCATTGATAAACTTTCTTAAGAAAAAGCGTTTGTCATCCATTTCAACAAACATGACAAAGTGGGATACATTTTTTGATACCGGATCATCCGGTGATATCTGGATTCTGATGGCTGAAGAGTTTACCTGGGAAAAAGCAAGCTTTTTGATTTCCTTATTGATAGTGGCAGAAAAGAAAAGGGTCTGATGTTTTTGTTTAATTTTTTGCTTGACCGCCTGGATGTCTTTAATAAATCCAAGGTCCAGCATTCTGTCCGCCTCATCCAGTACAAGAGTATTGATATTCTTCAGACTGATAAACCCCTGGTGAATCAGGTCAAACATCCTGCCCGGGGTTACAACAAGCACGTCAATACCATTCTGAAGTTTTTTAATCTGTTGGTCTTGTTCCACACCACCGTAGATTGCATAGGTTTTTACCTTGGTGTGCTTTGCAAGAGCGGTAAATACTTCCCCAATCTGCTGTGCCAGCTCTCTTGTGGGCACCATGACAATACATTTGATGCCATAGGATCGCTTTGAGCTTTTATAAGTATGAATTTTGTTAATTATAGGAATGGCAAAGGCTGCTGTTTTCCCGGTTCCTGTCTGGGCAACAGCCAGAACGTCCTCACCCTTCATTATGGATGGAATGGCCTTGTACTGGATATCAGTAGGGCGTTTAAACCCCATGTCAGCCAGGTTTTTTTTTATACTTTCAGATATATGGTATTTTTCAAACTTCATGCTGTTTTTTTATCCAATGGTTAATTTTGTGGTTAATCAAGCTGGTTAATTTCAGGCAATAAAATGTCTATGAAATGAAATATCATCTTAGCGGTTGCTCCCCATATAACAACATCCTCAAAAGGATACGTCAAATGATAAGTATCAGGTTTTTGTTTGTTAAACCCTTTTTTTATATGAATACTTACAAGATAGGAGAGAGGAATTGGAATAACTCTTGATATTTCAGATTTATCAAATAGAATTTCATCTTTTCTATTCCAGATGCCAATAAAAGTTTCAATCTCTCTGTTATTTATTGTGGAAAAATGCCCAATGGAGCCAACGAGTTCAACATTTTTTTTATCTATCCCCATTTCTTCTTCAAGTTCTCTTAAGGCCGTTTCCTCTCTATTAATATCTTCAGGGTCAGCATGCCCACCGGGAAAAGCCATTTGACCGCTCCAGGCATATCTTTCATCATCAGCTTTTTTAATAAAAAGTAAAACAGGTTCTTTTTCAAAACTTAAAAGGGCAAGTACACTTGCCTGCATAAAGGATCCGCTTACAGGAGGAACAGGATGGTTTGATTCTGTTACAACTTTTTTTATTATATCAAAAGAAATATTATTTGCTAATTCCATTTATTATCCAAAGTAATTTTATCAATTTAAAAATATCAAGTTCACAAACTTTAGTCCTAAAATATAGATTAAAGGTTTTATTGTCAAATATTGGATAAAAGATATTGTCAGTCTGTCAATCATTTATGATTGATTCAATGAATTGATCAATGTACCAAACCGAGATTCAAATGGATTTTTTTTATTTTTCTTCAGTTATTTTTCTTCATAAATTAAATATTGGGTTCCATTAAATATTCAGGGTAAATTCCCCACGAGTCCTGAGTCGTTATATAGCCCAGGGAACATGGATATTTAAATATAAAACACTTGAAAATATATCTGGTATTCTTAATAAGAATATGATTCAGCAACTTTTGAGATAGGATAATTAATCTTGATTTTTTCTTTCGATATTTTCTCTACCATTCATAGCTGCCTCCATAAAATTGGTTATATTTAAAATATAAGCATTTGCTTTACAATAACAATAGAGCTTCATTGATATGTTGAATACATAGCCAATTAGCTCTAATGTAAACTAATTGGTATGATTATGGGTAGTAAAAAACAAAAAGACACACTTGATTTTATATTCCGGTAGTAATTAATTTACCGGTTCAATAGTCACGAATACATAGATAAGCGTTTTATCATCATTGCGGGGCAATAAATTAAAAACAAATAGATAAGCGTTTTATCATCATTGCGGGGCAATAAATTAAAAACAATTGATCTGTTCAGGCATAACAGGATAGGCTTTGGATTGTTTTATCTACC
>JAIOSM010000463.1 GCA_021107575.1 Desulfobacteraceae bacterium
ATATGATTTTATGAATCAATTATAAAGGCAGGAGCGTTATATTTTATGTTAGATATTAATAAAGTAGAAAAATTAAAAAAGAATTATTTTCAGGGTTCTCTGGATAATACAAAGAATCAACCTGATTTTTTTTTATTACATAAGTTTGAATTGGTTTCTCCATCAGCTGCACAAAATTTTTTAGATGATTTTAAAAAAAGCATAATTAATGAGAAGAGGGTACTAATTTATATTCACCTCCCTTTTTGTTTTTCTGAATGTGTGTTTTGTAATTCATTCCCTCACAAGGTTAATAAACAACAACAGGATTTTTATTTTAAATCGATTATAAAAGAAATTGATATTTTTGCTCAAACTGGTTTATTTGATAACAAAGAGACTCAGTGTATATACTTTGGCGGGGGAACGCCCACATCTTTTTCTAATGATAATTTAGAAGCAATTATTAATAAAATTAGAAAAGTTACTCATGTTGTAAAAGAAGCTAGTATTACAACAGAAGCCCACCCATTGACACTAAAAAATTCTGATAGAATAAAAGGACTTTCGAAAATTGGCGTTAATAGAGTTAGCATGGGATGTCAAACATTTGATCCTGAAATTCTAAAAATTTGCAATCGCTCCCATACAATTGACGGCATTAAAAAAATTATAACAGAGCTGAATGAATTAAATATGCTCAGTAATATCGATATGATGGCAGGATTGCCCGGGCAGACAATAAAAAGTATGAAACTGGATATGGAAATACTGGAAGAAATTAAACCGTCTGCTGTTGAATATATCCGTCATGAAATTGTGAACCCTCTTGCCATTGAAATATATAAGAAAAATCCAGAGCTTGTTGTAAAGGATGAAGATCTTTTTCAAATGGTGTACTTGATGCAAAGTTGGATGCAAAAACAGGGGTATGAACAGAATGGATACTTTACAGGAAAGAAATTCTGGGAATACAGATACCATTGGTTAAAAGAAATGCCTATCATTGCATTTGGTTCTAGAGCAAGATCCTATTCTAAATCAATGAGCTTGGATAAGCATGAAAATATTTCTATTTATACAAAACTTATTGATAAAAACATCCCGCCTATTGGGAGATGTGCTTTTTTATCAAAAAGTGATCAGATGTTCCGTTATCTTTTTTTGGGCCTGCAATTTAAAAAGGGCATGTCTCTTATAAAATTTAAAGAAAGGTTTAATGAAAATGCTCTTGATGTTTTCAGAGACTTAATTGATTCTTTAGAAGAGTTCAGTTGCATCAGGATAAAAGAAAACCATATTTCTTTGACTGATATTGGCGCTTTTTTTGTAGAAGATGTTTGCGATTTTATTATTGATTTTGCTTTAAAGCTTGAATCAAAAGATTTGAAAAGGAATCCAAATTCTTCCGGGAGTACATCATCACGGTTATAATAATTATTGGAATTTGATTTATTCTACAAATTGCCGGGCGACTTTTAATAGCTCTGTCATGGAAAAGGGTTTTGCTAAAACGTCATCAAAGTCACTGTTTTCAAGAAGCCATGGCGTTCCGGACATGCCTACAACCGGAGTCAAATCATTCAGAATTTTTCTTAAATGTTGTAGTACCTGTTCTCCTGACAGTCCAGGCATTCTTAGATCAGTAAAAATCAGGCTGTAGTTATTAGATTTGATTTTTTCTATTCCCTTTTCTCCGCTTTCCACAGCATCAACAGTGTAACCATTTCTGGTCAGGCTTTTTGAAAGTAACGTTAAAATAGATGATTCGTCATCAATTATGAGAATGGGATCCAATCTTTGCGAAGTGTCCAATATTTACCGCTCCTATATCTTGAAATGTGAGAATACATCGTACTATTTCGAAATAAGATAAAACTTTACTTTCATTATTTTATAAGGGATTTCAAGTCAACCTTGATTTTATTTTAATTAATATAGTATTGCTCACTTTAAAAGCGACTACTAACATACTGATTTTATAGCAATATTTTTGTGAAACATATTTTTTTTTATTAATTTCAGTATGTTGCCTAACACTCTGTAATTATATGAAATTTTTCTGATTTTTTATTTCTATAAAAATGTAATTTAATAGTTTTTTCAGTTTTACTCTCAATTACTACGATTTTCGTTGATTTTCATAAATTTTTTTATAAATTATAACCCTACGGTTTTTTAATAGTTTCACACAATTTTGTATCCTTTGTTATTTCTCTTAATATTTTTTTATATATTGTACTTTTAAATTTTGGTATAGAATTAATGTTAACAAACAATAAAACAGCCAATAGAATTGATGATTATTAAAAAGGAAGGTTGTTGCTTTTAAACGGAGATAAAAATTGAACGAAGTGATGAGGTCATTGATGATTTTTTATAGGAATAGTAAAAATGAAAAATGAGATAAAGAATCCCTTTTCTGATAATAATTGTTTTTTTTGCGGGAGTGAAAACAAGCTAGGGTTGAAGCTGAAATTTTTTTGGAATGAAGACAAAAAAGAAATATATACTGAATATTTACCGGTTCGACAATTTACAGGTCAAGGCAACATACTGCATGGAGCCATTCAAATGGGTCTTCTTGACGAAATAATGGGATGGAATAGTTATGTATTTACACAAGAGATGGCAGTCACATCAGATATTAATATAAAATTTTTACATCCAACATACATCTGTGGGGAAAAAATAAAAATTACATGTCAAGTGATGTCAAAAAAAGGTCCAAAATTAAATATGCAGGCAACGCTTTCAAATATTGATGGCATTAAATGTACAATAGCTACAGGAACCTATCATATTCTGCCAGCAGATAAATACAACAATATTATTCAAGGTAAGGGATAATATTGTCATTAAAATTAACTTTAGTTTACTCTTATAAATGATAAATAACTATTAAAGGGGAAATTTAATGAAAACATATAGAAAAGAATTATGGTTTGAGATCCAAACAAGAAGAGCTTTTATAAATATTACATCTGACATTCAAACCTGCATTAATGAAAGTGGAATAACTGAAGGACTTGTACTTATCAATGCAATGCATATAACAGCTTCAGTATTTATTAATGATGACGAATCCGGATTACATCACGATTATGATCTCTGGCTTGAGAAATTAGCTCCCCATGAGCCAGTATCTCAATACAGGCATAATGTCGGAGAAGACAATGCAGATGCTCATATGAAACGACAGATTATGGGTAGAGAAAGTGTAGTTGCAATTACAGCAGGAAAGCTTGATTTTGGTACATGGGAACAGATTTTTTATGGTGAATTTGATGGTAGAAGAAAGAAACGTGTTTTAGTTAAAATTATTGGAGAATAAGATTTTCAATACCATGCTGGTGGCAAATTCGAGGACATATAGTATCTCTACAAACAGGAAATGACGTGAAAAAATTCAACTTGTATTTTATCATAATTCTTATGGGAGCTTTTAGCCAATGCTATGCTCAGGAAATCTCTTATAAAGTCGTTAGTGAATATGTTGCTGAAGATGATGCAAGAAGAGAATTATTAATAGTAGATTATAATGAAAATCAATATTCAAGATTAATAGGTTATAATGAAAAAATTGTGTCATGTAAAATAAAAATAATTAATAAAAAACCATTTATTCTTACACGTTTCAAAACTTTTATTGTTGGTACAGCGGGAAAGCCTTTTAATGCAATTATGATGTATGTTTTAATCCCTACAGTAAACAGTGGTATAAACTATCTTGAACAATCTTTTGAACAAATTTTAAAAGGTTGGATTGATGGAGAAAAAGAACCTGATAAAGATGAATTTGAAATCAAGATTACAGAAGGTGGAAGCGGGGTAAAGTTAACGTTAATAAATAAATTTAATAAAAACGATATTCAACTCGTTTATTTTTATAATCCCAATGAAAAACGATTTTTAAGATGATTACTCCTATTTTTTGTGCTGCACTGCATTCAGTTTGATTCTATACAGTTTGAATTTGTTGTGAGAACTTTAAAACCCATACAGGGCTTTATCATCGATTTCCTCAGCCAAATGCAGGGCCACATGCTTTTTTAGCTACAACCTTTTTTTTAGGATGCTCTTTAAAATAAAGTTTATCTTTGGCAAGATGACATTTTTTATATTTTAATCCACTATCACACCAGCAGGGATCATTTCTGCGTGGTAATATAGTAGGGGGTATGTTTACATTATTTTTAAAAAGCTGACTGAACCAACCCATAGAAAATATTCCTGTTTTTCAAAAAGTTTATAATAATTATAATAAGAATAAGTCTGTCATTCATTTTGTAAAGGAATTTACGATCAAATAAATTTTAAGATAATATGATTAGAATTATTAAACAAAAAAGCAGGGCAGTGCGATGAAGCAATCCCAAGTAAAAGAAATTGACATAAGCCTTACTGCTTGCTATAAATTACATAGAACTTTTACAATATTATAATTAATTAGGAGAAAGTTATGAGCAAATCAGTCAAACAATTCCTGATAGTTTTGTTAGTTGTAATGTTTGTTGTAGCACCAGTCTCTGTTTTAACTGCTGACACATATGCGTATGAAGATGAAGCTACTTCTGCAAGTATCGTTGGGGATACACTTGTCTTACGACCTGCTGGAATGGTGGCTACTGCCATAGGAGCTGTTTTTTTTGTGATTTCCTTTCCGTTTGCAGTTTTGGGAGGTAATGTCCAAAAATCAGCCAATGCTACAATATTGAAGCCTGTAGCATACACCTTTTTTCGTCCGATCGGATCAGGGTTGTCAGGTGAAGACGGGCCTTAATTTCCGGAAACGAGCATAACAGAAGCCAGCTGTTTTGAGTCCGGCGGCATGGGCAGTCCCCCGAAATTTTATGATCTATACAGTCCTGCCACTTATAAACTGTGAGCATGAGGAGTGTTTAAGCCCTGAATATAAGTCGATATCCCAACTTGTTTACAGGCTGCTTTCAAAAGAGTATTTAAGATTCATTTAAAATAGTGTCTGGTAAAATCATGATTGTTTCCTTATGATTGATAAATATCCATAAGACTTTTTTCAGCATCGCTTGTCCCAATCAAGACCATTTCATCATCTTCCCTGAGAACAACCAAAGGTTCAGGGTTAATATTTAATTTATTTTTTTTACCAATAGCTATTACGCTACAGCCGGTTTGCTTTCGGATTTGGCTTTCCGCAAGAGATTTGCCTGCAAGGGATTTGCCTACTGATGCGCGAAAGATATTTAATCCTTCTGCCACCATCAGTATTTTATTGGGTTTTAGAAGATTAATTATAGTATTTGCTCCCATGGAAGCATGTGACATGACAAGATCTGCTCCTGCACTGTGAAGTTTTGATATATTCCTGTCCAGATTTGCCCGGCTTATAATTTGTATATCAGATCTAAGTTTACGGCAATAAATGGTAAGGTAAATATTCATGGAATCATCATGGGTAGTAATAATGACAGAAGAAGCATTCTTTATGCCGGCCTGATTCAATGTATCAAGATCAGCAGCATTGCCATGAATATAGTGCTGATTGTTAATGAATTTTTGACTCTTTTCCACCACCTTATAATATATCTGCCGCTCTTCCAATATATTTGCTGCTGCGCGGCCGACACGACCGCCGCCCAATATGAGCACAGGTGCATCAGTGGTATTATACACATGGTAAATGGAGAAGACCTCGTCATATTTTTTAAGTTGTTCTGCCGAGCCTGCAAGTAATAGGACAGTCGTGGAATTAATCACATTTTCAGATTGCGGTATTTCAAACCGGCCTCTCTCCCAAAGTCCTACAACGGTTACACCAGTTTTTTCCCGCAGATTGCTTTGAATGAGGGATTTCCCCTCGAGTGGTGTTCTCATTGCAGGCGCTTCAGCAATTAGAAGCTCGTCAAATTTGCCGATAATATTTGCCCCCATGCTCATTCCAAGCGTTCTTCGAGCCAGGGATTCTCCAAGCATCTTCATAAACTGAAAGACATAGGTGCTGCCGGCAAGCTGTAAAATATCGATGGAATTCTCTGCATCTGCATTGGTAACAATGGGTATTTTTTTTGAAATTTCTCTGACAGTAAAGGAGATATTCGTGTTGGTCATATCATCGTTGTTAGCTACCACCATGGCGGCATTTTTTATGCGGAGACGTCTATATGTTTCTGGAGATCCCAGGTCTCCCCGGACCACATTGTAATCTTGATCGTAAAGTTCTAAGGCTCTTTGCAAATCAGGGGCGAGAATTGCATATTCATAATCATATTTTTTCAGCTTTTCTATAAGGTTTATGGTGATTGGATCAAGGCTTGTCAATATCACGTGTCCTGTTGTGCTTTTCGGTAATTCCCGAGGGGTTTTGGCCCTTGATTGTGCTTCCAGCCATGGGCCATAAAAAAATTGAATAAAGGTAAAGGGTAGCATGACAAGAAGAAAAAGAATGCCGGACAAAAGAACAAGCATGGTGAAAGCCTTACCTAAATCACTTGAAAATGTAATATCGCCAAACCCAAGCGTGGACATCACAGTTAGTGTCCAATAGAAACCAGTAACCCAGCTAAATTCTTTGTGTTCAAAAATCATTATATAGTGAAACAAAATGCTGTATATCAGCACTAGGATTGCCAATACCAGAGTGAAATTAAATAAAAGTTTAAAGTTCCGCTTCGTTGTTCTGCTTCGAGTAAAGTAAATAATCTGGGAGGGTAGGAATTTCATGAGAATGAGCCTTTCTGTTGTTCTATTTTTGTTCAAGAGTATTAAAAAATTTAAAAACTATAAGCTCTACTCTTTTTCTCTGTTTATCATGAAAAAGTAATAGACTCAACACTGTAAATTAACATCTTTTTTTTAGATAAAAAGCATCTTCCTCGATTCATTCTTTGGGGTAGGATCAGACATGGAAAGAGGAACCTTGACCAATGTTGCTTTCCAATTTTGAAAAAGAGGTCAATTTTAGGTTGCAAAAAACATTATTTTAGAAAGAGACATAAACCAATCAAAAACAATAGTAATTGTAGAACTATTAGAAGGTTCTGTGCCAGGTATATTTCCTTTAAAACAAAA
>JAIOSM010000012.1 GCA_021107575.1 Desulfobacteraceae bacterium
AAAAGCTTTTTTAAAAATCATGGATGATGAGAAAAATTATCCTGTGCTGTTGCACTGCTATCATGGTGAAGGAAGAGCTGTTTTATATTCTGCAATCTATAGAATAGAATATGAAAAATGGGATACTGATAAAGCGCGCCGCGCTTCAAGAATAATAACATACGGAACAAGTTTCAGTTTTAAAGAAAGCAAGGGAAAATATCTTAATAATTATGTTCCCCGCTATAAAAAGAGCCATAAAACAGGGTAATGAATAAAATATATAACTTACCAAAACTTATCAGATTTGTATCTGCCAGCATATTATTAAGCCTTTGTATTCTTACAATACTGAGAATAATATTTTGGGCAGTATTTAACGAATCTTATGATGCGGTTTCTAATGCAGTATTGCTTAAATCTTTTTGGGTTGGTTTCAGGTTTGATTTAAGGCTTATTTTGATTGTTAATCTGCCTGTTTTTTTTATTTCTTGGATAAAGCCTTTATCTATGTTTGAAAAAATTTTTGCCAGAAAAATTTGGCTTGGATATTCCACTATTGTTTTTGCAATTATATTGCTCTTTTATATTGCTGATTTTGGATATTACGAATATCTTACAACAAGGCTTGATGCCACAATTTTAAGATTTTTTCTAAACCCGCTTATTTCAATGAATATGGTAATGGAGAGTTATCCATTATTTAGAATAATATTTTTATTTATCTTAATAATATTTTTATACTGGTATGCTTTAAAATGTATTTTTAACAAAATTTATAATTCTAAAATATATTTTCTAAAAAAATGGAAAAAAGCAGTATTAATATCAGTAATAGTTCTGCTATATTTATTTGGAATATATGGTAGATTTTCGCTTTATCCTTTAAGATGGAGCAATGCTTTTTTTACAACAAATTCTTTTGCATCAGCTCTTTCTATAAATCCTGTGCTTTTCTTTTTTGATACGCTAAAAAATAAAGACGTAAAATATGATATTGATAAAGTAAAAAAATATTATGATATAATGGCAAACTATCTTGGTGTAACAGATAAGAATAAAGAAAATTTAAATTTTATAAGAATAAATAAATACGATGAAAAGCAAGATAACCCTAATATAGTTTTAGTTATATTGGAATCATTTGCGTATTATAAAACAGGATTATCAGGTAATCCTTTAAATCCGACTCCTAATTTTGATAAAATGGCAGAAAAAGGAGTTTCATTTTCACGTTATTATACGCCTCACGGAGGAACTGCCCGCTCTGTATTTACGGCTGTTACAGGAATTCCTGATATAGAGCTTGTGGAAACATCATCCAGAAATCCTTTAATCGTTGATCAGCATACAATAATAAATTCGTTTAAAGATTATGAGAAATATTATTTTCTTGGAGGCAGCGCAAATTGGGGCGAAATAAGAGGGCTTCTTTCCAATAATATAAAAGGGCTTAAAGTCTTTGAAGAAGGTAGCTATATATCTCCTAATATAGATGTATGGGGAATTTCCGACCTTGACCTTTTTAAAGAGGCAAATTTAATATTCAAAGAAAAAAGAGAGAAACCTTTTTTTGCAATTATACAGACTTCAGGAAATCACAAACCTTATACTATCCCGAAAGATAATAAAAATTTTAAAATATTAAAAGCAGATAAAAATGAAGTAGCAAAATACGGGTTTAGATCGGTTGCTGCTTTTAACTCTTTTAGGTTTATGGATCACTGCGTCGGTTATTTTCTCGAAAACGCCCAAAAAGAGGATTATTTCAAAAATACGATTTTTGTTTTTGTAGGTGATCACGGATTAATCAGAAATGCAAACCATATGTATAAAGCAGAATGCGGGCTTTCTTTAACCAGATTTCATGTGCTTTTTTTAATGTATGCTCCTGAAATAATAAAAAATAAAAAAGTTTATGAAAAAGTTGCAAGCGAAGTTGACCTTCTTCCTACAATTGCCGCTTTTACTTCTACTTCTTACACTAACTCGACTTTTGGGAAAAATCTTTTTGAAATAACAGATTCGAATTATGCTTTTACAATAAAGCATCAAAATAACCCTATAATAGGCTTAATAGGTAATGATTTTTATTTTCTTATGAATGCAGATAAAAGCAATAAAAGGCTGCATAAAATATTTTCCGATACACCTTCTGAAAACGTAATAAATAAATTTTTTAATGTAGCTGCCGAAAAAGAAAAGCTTCTTACAGCTATTTACGAAACAGCAAAATATATCAGATATAATAATTCTCCTAAAAAGATAGAAAATTATGAAAAAATTTATAAAAAGACGGCTTTTTAACACGCTAAAATATGCTTTTTCTGGCATTAAGGCAGCATTTGCAAGCGAAGAAGCTTTTCGTTTGGAAACAGCTCTTTTTATAATTCTAATGCCGATTGGATTTTTTATTGGAAAAACAGATATAGAAAAAATTTTGCTTATCGGAGTTTTATTTATAGTGCTAATAGTAGAACTTTTAAACTCTACTATTGAAACAGCAATTGATAAATTCGGAACAGATTATAATGAGTTATCAAAAAAAGCCAAAGACATGTCTTCTGCTGCTGTATTTATAAGCATCTTACTTGTTATTTTTGTATGGGGAATGATTATTTGGTAGTCATTATTTTACTCGCAGCAATTTTTAGAGCATGTTTTAGCAGCTTTCTTAATGATTGAAATGGCTCGCTATTCCATCAACTTTTGTGATCTGAGCCTATATTTGAGATTTGGGCAAATTAGACCCAAATCTGTGCACCTACTTGAGGAAGTTATTTCGTCCACGTTCCTAAAACTTAAAAATACACTTGACGTTGACAAGCATTTGATGTTATTTTGTAAATTGACAAATCAACAACTCACAAAATTATTGCGAACCGGTATGTAATAACTTCTCATCTCTTAAAACATGGAGGTAACAATGAAAAAAACCAAACTGTTACTTGTATGCATGCTTTTAGGTGTTTTTTTCGTTTCGTACGCTTTTGCACATACACCCTTTTGTTCGTGTTTGGATAATGGGGATGGAACTATTATTTGCGAGGGTGGTTTTCTTGATGGTTCCTCGGCTGTTGGGGTAAGAATACAAGTGGTAGATGCCAGTGGAAAAATATTAATCGAAGGATATATGGATAAAAAAAGCGAATTCGGATT
>JAIOSM010000019.1 GCA_021107575.1 Desulfobacteraceae bacterium
CCTCCTGTTTTTATAAGAAAATCAGATAGATAATGACTTTTATAGCCTCTTCAGTCAAATCTCATTTTGTTACGTACAGATTATCCTTATCAAGAGTATTCAGAAGCTTAAATCCTTTAGGATACCAAAACAATACTTTACCAAAGTTTTTAATAAGTGCTGCTTTCTCTTGATGCAAGTAATCTTTATTTTTGAGTCGGTACAAAAGTGAGTACTCGAAGATTAAAGTATGGGAAAAAAGTCAAAATTCATGACCCACCAATGATAGAGAAAAAGTTCACCTGGTTCCTATTAAATAATGTCTAATTTTATCGATGTAATAGTTGGATTTCCCATGGATAATTTGTATCTCCAATTATGTTTGATGGAAGTTTGAATCATGTGATTTATAATTGCCCTGTAAAGTTGAAGATTCTGCCTGAAAATAAATTTGTTTTAGACTTCAAGATATTGTATGATGGTATTAATTTGACTTCCTAATCTTGAAGCCTGAGCCCCAAAAGAAGAAACGTGCGAACCGACAAGCAATAGTTGAGGATCAAGAACAGATGATACACTGTGGATGTTTTAATAATACACTTGATTGAGGGAAGAACCGTGAGCTTTCATCGGCACAATATTTTTATTTTTTCATCATTCTCCCCGCATCGAAGGAGAAAGGTATATGGGTGATTTTAAATACTGGACAAGCTTGTGGGTTGTAGGATTAATTATATTTTTGTTTTATTTGATTTTAGTTTTTGGCCAGGCAATTTTAGCATTTCTTCATGACCGTATAAGTGTATTTGAGATATGGAATTCCTCGGTCTGGCTTAAGATAAAAGTACCGCTTATTATTCTCTGCATAATAGGTTTCCTGATCGCTTTGATGGCATATATACATTATGAACGCCGAAATGAGCTGCAGGCGGTTCGTGAATACGCGCAAGACCAAGGCTGGAGCTTTTCAAAAAACGATACGACGGGGCTTAAGACCAAAGTTACAAAAATTTTCTGGGACCTTAAAGATTTCGACCTTTATTACATCAGAACAGTTGAAACCGGGAAGCTTAATCTATACTTATTTGACTGTTCATACTTCGACGCAGATGCTTACTCATATGGAACAGCATGCCTTATCGAGTCTGATCGGTTCCATTCAGGAGGTGTGTCCGTGGATATTGTTAGGCGGGACTGGACGGAAGTGATGCTATCCGACAAGGTTGATATGGGAGAATCCATTTTCGCACGGAAGTTTCTTGTTCTGTCCAAAGACCCTGTCCCCGCAAAAGAAATCGTCAATTATTCCATTCAGGCAGTCATGCTTAGCCACTTGGAAAAGCCTCTCATCAATCTTGTGAGCGTCTACATCGGCCCCGGAGGTGCAGTTGTACTTACAGGAAGTACATTGGAACATGAGCGGTTGCAAGATCTCATTGATCTTGCTCGCCGGATTGAAGCAGCAGTGGAGTAACTCGGACAGTACTCCTCCTCTTGTAAGGAACTGGGTTATTAACTCATAGCAAGAAAACTAACAAAAAACAGGGGGAATAAGGTAATGAAGAGATATCTTAGATGGGGTCATCCTGAAAAGTCACATCCCTGTCAAAGAACTGATTGAAAATACGATGATATGCGGACAACCGTATAATTACTTGTTATGTATCTGAGGTTACAATGAAAAATAGTATTCAGATTTTTGTATTGTTGTTATTTGTTGGAGCTATCAGTTCCACAGCAAAAAGTGATACCTCTATTCGTTATGCTCTTTGCCAAAAAAATGTTAAAAAAATTGAAGTTGTACACCAAGGTGACCTGTATTCATTGCGCATTGCTTTGACAGAATCAGCTGCCGAAGATTTCTTTCGCTTAACTAAAGACAACATAGGAAAAACATTAGACATAGAATTTGAAGGTTTTTTTATAACCGGTGCAGATATAAACGCTCCTATTAAATCTGGGTATATATTATCTGTTCCGGCAACGAAAGAAGAAGCAAACAGGTTAAGGCAAAGAATACTTGATAGCCGTAATAATACTCCATGTGGAAAATTGTAATAGAATTTATAGCACATAACCATTCACTGAAAAGTAGCAGGACAGCTCACGGGCTTGTAGGTTTTATGTGGAATTAACCTTATGGAATCATAAAAGATATCAAAAGAATACATAACAGATTTTTCATAGAACAAGGCTTTCAGTCAATGGAAGTATTGTTGAGTTTTAGGCATGCTGAAAAACTGAGAAATATCAGGGTCTGGAAATAAGGTTATTGCAACATTTTTTAACAATCATTATTTCATTTCGTTGTGTTTTAATTCCAAGATTTTTTAAACCACTATGAACAAATCGCTTAGATTAGTACAAAAACAGCTTGGTCATGGTTCTATATCAATTACTACTGTTTATGATTGTTCCCATAGAGGAAACACTGGAGGCAGTTAATGGGCTATATAAAACAGAAGATCTTAATTTATAAGGCCTTCTCACTTTAGATCTGTTCTAAATGCAATGCTTTCAGTCTCAAACTTAACCGTTTTTTTAAAGCAATTTAAAAACCTTATTATTTTTTCTTCTCTTTTATATGTCTTAAAAGAAGAAATATAAAAGTCCTCAAAGGAAATATTTTTATTTACGATATTATTTTTAAGTGGTATCCTAATAAGAATTTCAAACACTTCAATAATAAAAATTATTTTTTATCTTTTACGACATGACAAAGATTCATGTCATTATAGAACTTAATTAACACAAATCTTTTTTAAAAGAGAGGTAGTAATATGGAAAATGAAGTGAAAAGTAAATGGTATGATAATAAGGGTACGGTATTTCTTTTATTGTTTGTTTTTTTTCCAGCTGGCCTTTACGCCCTTTGGAAAAACTCTAAATTTTCTATGATAAGCAAGGTAGTTCTTACAGCTATAGTGATTATTTTAATTGTTATATTTTCTCAGGAATCTCCAGAAAACAATCACTTATCAACGAATACAACAGAACAACCAAAAAATGTGAATACGGAGATTAAGGCATCATTAGAGGATTTCAAGATATCCTTACCATTGTTGAATCAAATTGAAATGAAAACAACAGATAGGACAGATTCGGTTGAGTTCTCATGGAAAAATTTATCAACAATGGGACAATCAAATTGGGTAAGGTTTTATGATGATAAAAAGGATGGAAAGTTAGACCAAATATCATTTGCTGTCATTTTAGGAACTGATGAAACAACAAGGCTTGAGAGCATTGCTATTGCATGTAAACTGATCCAAATAGCGAGTGGTAAAAAAGATTTTGATTTTGGTGAATGTGGGGGTTGGTTTCCCTCTATTGTGAAGACGGAAGAGGGAAAAAAGAGATTTGGAGAAGTTTTAGTGGGTTACAGTGTTATAAAAGCTGATGATGGTTCTGTTGTGTTATTCAGTATTGGTGAAGAGAACAAATAAAGTTAATGTTGCTTCATTGGATTCAAAATATGATTTTTAAACCATCTTGAAAATTAAGATTGATTCAAGCAATAACATAAATAATAAACAGAGGTATTTTTTATGGAACATTTTATTATTATACTTCTTTTAATAGTGGTTCCAACGTTTGCTTATCGTATAGCAAAAAGAAAACAAATAGAGAAACAAAACGAATTGGGCCCCATATTGCACCCCAAAACATGTTTTTTGTGTGATAGCAATTTAGAAAGCATTTTGACATCACGCCATTTTAAAATTACAGCCGTGTGTAATAAATGTGCATTGAATTTGCCTAAACAATTAAAAAAAGAATATGTAAGTGCGCAAAAAAATGGACGAAAAGAAGATATGGTCAAACTGCTTGATATAGCTAAAACTGGCAAAGTTGATCATGTTTTCTTGGAGCCCAAGCAAATTGACTATGAATATAAGGGTGGACATCCTGATTTTGCTGAGTTTAAAAAAATGGCTCTCACTGACACTCCAGAGGGTATTGTTGCATTTGATACTGAACAAACATTACTTGAAGAGCAAAAAATATTTTTTATAATAGAATGGGATAAAATTTTAAGCATATCTGCTGATTCTGAAACAATAACCAAAGGTAGTAAAACGCTTTCGACTCTTGGTGTACTTTCAGGGCGCAGTGATTATTTAATTGCCGGTGTCGCCTCTCGTTCATCCAAAACAACTAATTTTTTAAATATTGGATATAAAGGGTTGATCGAAACCGTAATCTCATTTGAGGGCAAAGATACAAAAGAGGCAGCCGCTTATTATATCAGCGTAATGACAAAACATACCCGGCAACAGAAATCTTGAATATGACAAAGAAAACCCACTGTTTAAATTTTCAAGGCGTGAATCAAGGTATGAAGCTCATGGGCCGTAATTATTTTATCTAAAAATGAACTATTTCAATTACTCAAGGATATTATCCTTGTAGACAGTATTTAAAGGCTGGAATTATAAAAGATATCAAAAGAATGCATAACACGATTCCCATTTGCGAAGGCTTTCGGTCAATGCAAGTAGTCACAACTTTTCTTTTGTTTACATCTATATTTTCCTTTGATACAAAATATAGAGAAAGCTTAATATAAACTGCGGACAGATATCATGACAAATTAAATGATATACAGATCCATATAATTACTTGTTAAGTTTTCATGCGTAGTAAATGCATTTTGTATTTTCAAATAAATTCTTTTTTTGCTCTTTTAACTTTTGCAAGAGGATAATTCTGATGAAAACACATATAAAAAAACAGTTTTTCTTATATTTCATTTTAATTGTACTACTATCACTATCTGTCAATAGTAGCCTGATAGCAGATGAAACATTGCATTCAGCTGACTACTGGCCGACAAACGGCTGGCGCAGTTCGACCCCGGAAGAACAGGGCATGGACTCTGGAAAACTTGCCGATATGTTGGAATACATTAACGAAAAGAAGCTTACTATTGACTCTGTCACCATTATCCGAAATGGGTATATTGTCACAGATGCTTATTTGAACCCGTTATTAAAATTTGACAAGAAGCATATTATTCATTCCTGCACAAAAAGTATAATGTCTGCGTTAATTGGAATAGCCATTGATAAAGGGTATGTAAAAGATATCCAGCAACCAGTGATTGGATTTTTCCCAGATAAAAAATTTGCCAATATGGATGAACGGAAAAAAGCGATAACTATAGAACATCTGTTGACAATGTCCCATGGCATTCGAACCCAGGACTCTTTTCTCTATAAATGGAAAGGGTTCATGAAAATGCATAAAAGCAATGACTGGGTTAAATTTATTCTGGATCAACCCATGGATGCGATGCCCGGAGAACGATTTGACTACAGTAATATGAGTTCTTTTCTTTTGTCGGCAATTATCCATAAGCAAACAAAGACAAGTACGCTGAGCTTTGCCAGGAAACATCTTTTTGAACCCCTTGGGATTACAGATATTAAATGGTCTAAAAATCTAAATGGTATACACAAAGGATGGGGTGAGATGTGGCTTACGCCTCGTGATATGGCTAAAATCGGTTGGTTGTATCTGAATAAAGGTGTTTGGGAAGATAAACAGATTGTTCCGAAGAAATGGGTTGAGGATTCGACAAAAAAAATAAAATTCCCAAAGTCCTTTCGCAAAGTGTATGACGAAGATGGTGATTTGATGATTTTTAAATCAATCTGGGCAAGGACATTATATAATTATTTTTGGGAAATAAGCGATGGTTATGGCTACCAATGGTGGATTGATGATGCTGGTATTTATAGTACAATTGGTTATGGTGGACAATATATTATGGTTGTACCGGAAAAAAATATGGTAGTTGTGTTTACAAGTGTTCTGAAAAAGGCTAATTTTTCTAAACCCGGTGTGATATTAAAAGACTATATAATTCCATCTGTATCATCTGAGAAATTGATCTCTCCTGATATTGCTGAACAGAAGCGGTTAAAATCCCTTATAAAAGCGACTGATAAAAATGTAAAATCTGTTAAGGTGCCCTCTTTACCTGAAATGGCTCAAAAAATATCCGGGCAGACCTATAAGTATAATGCCAATAAACATGGCTATGAAAAGATTACTTTAACATTTAAGCCAAACAAAAAAACAGCCATGTTAAAACATGTAATTAGAAATTATGAGCATTCTTTAGAAATAGGGTTAGACAATATTTATCGTGTTACATACATTAGAGGTAACCAAATAGCTCTTAAAGGGCATTGGAGCAATAATAATACGTTTGTTATGCTTTATAACTATATTGGAAATACAATCAGGGGAAAATCTACTATAACATTCAAAAATAATAAATTAGTATTATTAAATGATGATATCACTCAGGGTAAAACAGAACGCACCGGGCAAGTAGAGTAGAGCACACAACAATTCTGTATTCCTTAATTGCATGAGTATCGGATTTAAGAGGCCGACTTGCCATAGTTAAGTATTATTATCCGATGGCAGAGTACGCAAAAAGCAGAATTATCCAAGATACAAAAAATATTCTTTACCACAATTTGATTAAGAAATGTTTTCAGCAAATGCAAGGGTTCATGATTTTTGGCTGGTCAAAATTTTAGAGGTATCCATTAATTTTGAATAAAGTAAAAAATCAAAAGTCGATCATTTGAGTCTCCAAGATGCCGTAATGGGAAATTTTAAAATTTGGTTATTGCTTTTTCCCATATAATTGAATATTTTTTTTTAAAATTATTTACCCTGTGCCATTATTGATTGTAGTATTATTTTTGGCACGACATTTTAATAGAGAGATACGTAATCTCCAATTATATAGTTGAACTTGCAATTGTAAAAAATAAGTTAAGCTGGTATGAAATAGTGATATATATAAAATGGAACTGTACAAATAATATTTTTTAATAGGAGAATAATAAAACGAATAAAGTAGTGTTAATTATATTGGCGATATTGTTACCTCCAGTTGCAGTATTTCTAAAAAATGGTGTTGGGAAAGATTTCATAATCAATATCGTTCTATGCTTATTATTTTATATTCCAGGTATTCTTCATGCGTTGTGGCTTGTCACAAAATAGTCATACTCTCTCTATTGAAATGCCACCTAACCAATTTTATATTAAAAAATTGAATTTATAGAATTGACCTAAGCCCCTATATATTGGGATTGGCAATTAAGCAAGGTTCAAGACTTTATTTGAAATATTGACGTTTTATAGCGCCAAGTATAATGCAAGATATTCATGACTTTTTGGTTTGGTAAAAAATGAAGACTCTTTTTAATCTTTAGTATTTTTTTTGTCGCCCATATGGGCTGACTTGTTTGATATTTTCCCTTCGTCTTTGTTATTATCCATGGTAATAATTTAAACCATTTGGAAAAGTATTTGAATTGTTGAACAGCCTTGGTCTTGAACTCCATCTCATTAAACGTGGGAATGGTTGACTTCACCTGATGCTTTTCAAATATCTATTTCTTTGCCCATGCAAGAAGATATTTTTTTTACTTGACCACATCAAATCATAACGGTTATTTATAATAAAAAATATTTTTTAATTTGATTTATTTAAATTTAATGGTGTCCTACATATATAAAGACAAGTTAAATCAAACATTGTGAAGTTTGCTTGTAACAGATTTTTCAAACAATTATAAAGGAGTAAGAGATGAGAAAATTGCAAATTACAACTGTCCTCCTTATATTTTTAACCATGCAGGTATTGGTAACATTTTCATATGCCAATGCGTCAAGTGCAGGGAAACTCAAAATACAAACATCACCTGAAGGTGCCAGTGTATTTATTAAAGGAGAATATTACGGCAGGACTCCTTTTAAGACAAGACTTTATCCGGGCACATATGATGTGAGGCTTGAAAAGAATGGATATGAATCTTTTCACACAAGTGTTTACATACCATATAAGAAGAGGGTGGAGATTTCTCACCATTTTGAAAGGAAAAACCTATATGGAAAATTAAAGGTTCGTTCCTATCCTCCCGGAGCAGAAATTTTTGTTGATGACAAATATTATGGGGAAACTCCTGAAAGTATAAGATTAAAAAGAGGGAACCATCATATACGATTGGAAAAAGAAAATTATAAACCATATATTAAGCTTGTAAAAGTTTTTGCGCGTCAAATAACTGATATGGAAGCAGATCTGATTCCCTTGCATCAAAAAGGCGTCTTAAAAATTACTTCAAATCCATCTGCTGCAAGAGTCATGATCAATGGTTCGTATTATGACAAAACACCGATCAAGATTAAACTCAGAGCAGGCGCTTATGACATCCAACTGATCAAAAGAGGTTTCAAGCCTTTAATAAGCAAAATGAAAGTAAGACCAGGCCAGTTAAATCACAAGAACTTTAAACTAAAGAAGAAAAAACCCCCTAAAAGGGAAGGTTTAATAATTGTTTATTCTCACCCTGAAAATGCCAAAATTTTTATTCAAAACAGGGAGATGGGGAAAACTCCAAGAAAATTTTCCCTCCCAGAGGGCTCACACACAATTGAAATTAGAAAAAAAGGGTATAAGCTTTATAAAAAACAAGTTCATATAACACCATGGAAGACTTTGTATGTAAACGCAGGTCTTGAGAAAAAATTTATTCAGCGTCAATATGGAGAGGTTCATATTTCTTCATCTCCCAAGGGCGCAAAAATTGTGGTTGACGGTAAATATTATGGCCGATCCCCTATGTCCTTAAGACTGGTTCCGGGAAAGCACAATATTAAGATTACCAAAAGAGGGTTTCAAACATATAAACAAAGAATTCGTATAAAGCCTTTTCAGTCCCATTATATTAATGCTGCCCTTGTGCGTGTTGTTCCCGTAAAAAATTACAATGGAAAGATCA
>JAIOSM010000310.1 GCA_021107575.1 Desulfobacteraceae bacterium
ATTAGAAAACTCTTGGGTGTTTGACATGACCACCATTACCTCCTGTTTTTATAAGAAAATCAGATAGATAATGACTTTTATAACCTCTTCAGTCAAATCTCATTTTGTTACGTACAGATTATCCTAAGCAAATTTTCAGAAGCCGGAATTATTCAAGATACCATAGGTTCGAAGAAATGTATTGTTGATAGTTTAAATAGTCTTCTTGACCGAGAGAATGATCTTTTTGGTGCGAGGGCACTGGTTTAGCTTAGCTTGAAGCTATTGAGACTTATCTGTTGTATTAAATGGAATTCGTACGCAAAAACAAAAAAGTCCTTGAAAGGCGTGCCTTCCAAGGACTTTATTTTTAAGTCATTAAAATGACTTGTCTTCTAAAGCAAATAAAACGGTTAACTAAACCACGGTTACATTTGCTGCTGCAGGACCTTTTTGTCCTTGTTCAATATCGAATGTAACATTAGCCCCTTCACTAAGGGATTTAAAACCTGCTGCATTGATTGCTGAGTGATGTACAAATACATCGTCTCCACCTTCTTGTTCGATGAAGCCAAAACCTTTTGAGTCGTTAAACCATTTTACGATACCGTTCGCCATGTTGGCAATCTCCTAAAAAAAAATAAAAATACAAGTTTCAAACTTTGAGGGGTAATGCCGCTTTTTTTGTCGGGAATATACTCCTTGGGAGAGAAACCTATGTGCTATTACAACATAGCACTATTTGTTTACAATATAAGAAAATCCTTTGGAAGTCAAGGATTAAATTTTTAAATTCAAACCATTTGCCAGAAAATTTCGGTGTTTGAACAGGTGACAGGTTAAACCCGGCCATGATCATGAACATTGTATAGAGTAGAATTGAAAAAAAGGCTGGATTGAAAAAGGGTTCAAAGGGAAAAGGCCGCTCAAGCCCTGAAGGAAACTGTCTTCTTAAACCCATAATTAGAATACGGTTTGGCCCATTGATTGAGCAGCTTTTTAGAGTTACATTTTGCCGGCTCAAGGATAATTATCCCTGTACAGACTATTCAAAAGTTGGAATTTTTCAAGATACCAAAAATATACTTCTCTGGAATTTTATCAAAAAATAGCTTAACCTCATATATAGAATATCTGGATAAGGATCATTTGCTTGCTTAGCAAAAAAAACAAAATTGTTGATCATGGAGTCTTCTATAATGAAGAGAGTATTAAAAATTTTATTTTTCATGATTATTGGACCGGGTTCAGTAATTGTTTTGATACCGTATTTAATTATATCCTTTTTTAGTCCACCTGATTACTATAAAATCGTGCGGTTACAATACATTGGAATCATACCTTTTTTGATAGGGTTGGTCATATCCTTACGGTGCTTTTATGATTTTATTTCTGTAGGGAAAGGAACTCCTGTTCCAATTGATCCTCCTAAAAAATTGGTTATAATTGGAATGTATAGATTTGTCAGGAACCCAATGTATATCGGGATTCTGTTTTTACTTTTTGGAGAAGCGATTTTTTTCAAATCTTTTGTATTATTAGGTTATACAGCGTGTGTTTATTGTCTGTTTCAAATTTTTATAATTGGATTTGAAGAACCCATGCTAAAAACAAAATTTGGAAAAGAATATGAGGATTATTGCAAAATTGTTCCAAGATGGTTAATTCACTTGAGTAAGAACAAATAAACACATCACCAGAATTATTATTGTAAAATATAATGTAGCATAATTTGATTGGAAATCCCGGATTTTTTATTGTGATTTGGATCTAAAAAAGCTATATAAACCCTATGAATATTGTATCCACCATTATTCCTATATTTATTGTTATTTTTGTGGGGATGGTTGCAAAGCAGCAAGGGTTTTTCACCCTTGAGTTTTTGGGCCAGGCTAATCGCCTGGTCTATTATTTTGCTATACCGGCCATGATATTCAATTCCATTTCCAAGGCCACCTTGCGGACCCAGCTTAATATGTCCGTAATAATGATCACCCTTTTCTCTCTCTTAGTGATCACGGCTGTTGCATGGGGGGCGTCACGAATCCTGAATCTGACCCGGTCCTCCCAGGGGACATTTATACAGTCTTCCTTCCATGGTAATTTGGGGTATATTGGCCTGGCAGTGGCTTTTTACTATCTTGGGGACAGCGGGTTTGTGAGAGCCGCTATTATTGCAGGGTTTGTCATGATTCTTCAGAACATTCTGGCTGTGATTGCCCTTCAATACCATGGCCATGCCAGTAGTGGACACACCGACATAACAGCCACATTGAAAACCGCCATGGCCAACCCAGTGATCTTGTCTGCTTTGGCCGGAATTCTTTTTTCCCTGTCAGGAATTCAAATGCCTCTGATCATTGATCGGGCACTGATCATTATCAAGGGGATGGCCCTTCCCATGGCTCTGCTGATTATTGGGGCTTCTCTTTCCTTTGAAAAATTTAAACCAAGATTTAAACCTGTAATGATCTCCTGTTTTTTAAAAGTGCTGGTGACTCCGGCCATTGGGCTGATTCTGTTCAAGCTGTTTTCCTTAGATCCTTTAGATTATCTTCCGGGTTTGATCATCCTTTCTTCCCCTACAGCCACACTGGCCTATATCATGGCAAGAGAGATCGGGGGAGATTCTGATTTTGCAGTGGCTGCCATATCCATCAGCACCATATTTTCCAGTGTGACATATGGACTGTGGTTGACTATAGGGTAAGTTGTTCTGATACATCAGCCCGGTTGATATTCATATTTTTTACAAATTTTTTTTTAGTTTCCCCTTGACTAAAAAATTTCATTGTTCTAATGTTTTTAAAAATGGTATCAGTCATAGAGTAGACCTGCTGAAATGTTGATGTATAAAAGTAAACTTACATCAACTGTACTGTACTTAAAGTGACCCAGTATTTTCTAGAAACACTAAGGTATAAATCTAAAAGACAGGTATACTTATGAAAAAATATTTAAAATCATTTTTCCTTTTTAGTCTCTGTGTGTTAATACTCCCTGTTTTTGCTCAAGCATTTGATATGTTGCCTGATACAGGACAGACCAAGTGCTACAACAACACTGCTGAAATTCCCTGTCCCTCAGAGGGCGCAGCTTTCTATGGTCAGGATGCTTCTTATAACATTAACCCACAGTCTTATACCGCACTTGGTGCCCCTATCAAAGACAACGTAACCGGACTTGTCTGGGAGACTAAAACAGATGATGGATCTATCCATGATAAGGATAATACATATACCTGGTATGATAGTAATCCGCTCACCAACGGTGGGAATGCCGGAACACCGGGTATTGGAACAGATACTGAAGATTTTATTAACAATTTAAATGCAGCAAATTATGGCGGTCATAATGACTGGCGTCTTCCAACTATCAAAGAACTTTCTACTATTGTTAATAGTGAGATTTACAATCCAAGTATTAATAATACATTTTTTCCAAATACAGCATCGTCCAATTACTGGACATCTACTACCTTGACTTTTGATAGTGGCGTTGCATCTGCATGGCAAGTGAAATTCAGCACTGGCGATAGCGAGGGCAAACCCAAATCTAATAATTATCATGTTCGTGCCGTACGTGCAGGACAGTCCGGGGCATCGAATAATTTTGTCGATAACAATAATGATGGCACTGTAACTGATACTGCAACAGGCCTGATGTGGCAAAAAACTACACAGACAGGATTAAAGAGCTGGGCGTCTGCTATTGCCGATTGTGAATCTCTTTCCCTTGCAGATCACGATGATTGGCGTCTGCCCAACCGGAATGAATTATTGTCCATAGTTGATTTTTCAAAATTTAATGCTTCCATTGACCCTTCTTTCTTTCCCGATACTGTTATGCATACCTATTACTGGACATCTACTACTTTTGCTCCTCTTAGTAGTTACGCCTGGCTGGTGTTTTTCGCCCACGGTAACTTCTTCTACTGGGATAAGACGAATGCTCAAGCTTACGTCCGTGCCGTTCGTGCCGGAAAGTCCGGGTCTGGATCCGGGTCATTACCCTTTATACCATTATTGTTGCTACAGGAATGAAAAAAACTATAAGGTAAAATTTAATTCAGGATTTCTTATCAAACTCATCCCAGAATTCTGTTTCAGAATCCTGCCACTCTTTTCCAAAAAGTTTGTTAAAAAAAGGAACAAGTCTTTCAAACCAGGTAGGGCCGATATCTATCTCATGTTGCCTTGCGTTCAAAACATCTTCTATATAAAGGGTTATGTCCACAAGTTTGTCTTTTGGAATATATGCATCTGCACCAAGTTTAATTGATTTTTTCATATTGGCAGGGCTTAATGCATGGGCTGTAAACATTAAAGTAGGTATACACAATTTTTGTGTTATCTCAAGCAGATCATAACCTCTGACACCCATGATATCAAGAATTGCAACGTCATAAGTATTGTTTTTAAGGCATATTACAGCATCTTCAAAAGAGGAGGCGGTGTTAATCTCAAAATCATCCAGCAGTTCTTCCAGAGTTTCAAGAATATCAATTTCATCATCCACCAGAAGAATTTTTTTTTGAGCATTATCCATATGCTTAGTTTACTATGTCATGCCAATAAACTCAACATTGGTTTTTTGCTGAAAATTTTCAATCCTTTTAAAAATTTCTTTAAGCATGGTCTGATCAATACGCGACAGATTATTAGGGTTAATAAAATTGTTTGGCTTTTTCCCTTCATCTATAACCGTGGTTACTTGTTTTAGAAACCTTAAATTCATCAGATAGTTATATGATTGTGTGATATCATTATATTCTTCTGTTGTTAAAATATGCTTTGTGTAAAGTCTGAAAAGTCTTGACAGGGTATTTGTTTCTTTGATTCCATGTTTTAAAGCATAAACTCTTGAACAATCAGTTATGGGAAGCATTGCCATTTTAAGATCAAAGGAATCTTTATGTTCTCCTTTTGAATGGACAACAAAATTTCTAAAAAATCCCATGGGAGGTTTAAAATAGATAGCATTTTCAGTTAAGTGCCGGAAAAAGCCGGGCCAGTCTTTTAATGATTTAACAAGGTAGGATTTGAGCTGGTCAGCGATATATGTATCCCCCCATGCGCCTTTGAAATCAAAAAAAATACTTGAATGTAGAAGATCTTTAAGATCTGCTGTATGAATCCATTTAGAAAAATATTGCTTCCATACTGAAAGAGGTTGGCACCATTTCGGATTCATAGCCATATTATTCCCCTCACAAAAGTCAATCCCTGCTTTATCAAGCCATGTACATATAAGAATGGATAATTCGTTAAAATAGGACTGAGCCTGCTTCTGCAAACTTTTATCATCAATATCTTCATATACAATTGCATTGTCCTGATCAGTCTTTAAGGTCTGCTCTGCTCTGCCCTCACTTCCCATAACTATAAAAGCAAATTTACATGGTGGTTCACCTGTCTTGTCAATGGCAAACCTGATAATTTTGTCTAAAATTGCATCGGAAAAAGCAGTTATGAGTTTTGTTAAATTCTGTGTATTAACGCCATTTTGAATAGAATGAAGCAACATCTCGGGAAGTCTGCTATGAATGTTCTCCAGTTGTTCAAATTCTGTTGCAGCTTTAATTTCTTTTATTATAAGATAAGGGGATTTCCCCTGGGCATCTAAAAGATCATTATTAGTAATTACCCCTGTTATTTTTCCTGCTTTATTACGAACAGGAAGATGATTAAGGGTCTTTTTCATTAATATCAGGCATGCTTCAAAAACCTGTGCGCCTGCATCAACAGATACAAGTGAACCTGACATAATTTCAGAGACAGGGCGAGCTATATCATATCCTTTTATTATAACTCTTTTTCTTAAATCACTATCTGTAACTATACCAGTGATTTTATTATTTTTATCTTTAATAAAAATAGAACTTATTTTGTTTTTAGTCATTTTTTGGGCTGCTTGCTTGATTGTACTTTCAAAGGAGCAAGAAACCAGGTTTGGCTTGAATATTGCTGAGACAGGCTGATTAAAAAAAGACGGGGCATACTCTTTTTTATTTGTTTGCCTGGATAGGATCCCTGCATAGGACTTATTCTGCATCCATTTCCCAAAAGTGTTTGTAAAAAACCCTTTAAAATGCTCAAACTTTGAACATACATCAAGAAATTTTTCAACAGGCAGAGTGAAAAAAATCGAATCTTCTACCACCTTAAGAGTTACTACAGAAGCAGCATTGTTTATGAGAATGGACATGCCGCCATAAACATCTCCTTCTCCAAGTTTACCACTAAGTTTTTTACCTTTTCTGCTTTCATAGTATCGTTCCAGAGAACCTTTTAAAATCACATATACTTTTTCAACCCTGGATTTTCCCTGAACAAAAAGGGTGGTACCCTTTTTATGTTCTTCAACGGAAAAATGTTCAAACAATTCTTCCATGACTTTTTCAGGAAGAAAAGAAAAAGGAATTGTTCTTGATATTCTCTCTATATCATATTGTCTCATGGGTTGCCCCCTTACTCCTGCATAGTATATTTTTTATCATGATTCAAGTAAATTTTTACAAGCTTGGCGTCTCAAAAAAATTATGCTAAGCTCATTTAACTTAAAAGGACTTTAAACAATAAAATTTGAAGAGCTAAGCCTCTAATCTCAGGAGAAAAAATATGGATGAAAAACCATTAAAAAATGTCTATTTTCATTTCCGGTTTAAATTTCTGGCAATCACAGCCATATCATTTTTATTGTATATAATCCTTTCAAGTTCTTTTGACTTTAGTGAGTTTTCTTCAAGCACCCAGTTTAAATTAATGGGGCCGTTTCTCATCTTAAGTGGTATCTTTTATTTTGTTTTTAAAAAAGTCCCTATTAAATGTCCAAATTGCTCAAAACTGATTGCCACAAGAAAAGACTGGCATTGTCCTGAGTGTAATAAACAACAGGGCAAACAACGCTATTTAATGGATAAATGTGTTCACTGTAAACAAATACTTTCCACCTCTTTTTGCGAGCATTGTAAAGAAGAGTTTAGACTTTGACTCCAAAGGTTCTGTCAGCTCCCAGCAATAAGTCTTTAGAAAGCTCAAAATATTTTGATTTATCAAACCCGAATATTTTTGCAATTAAAAATCCCGGGAATATTTTTGTTCTTGAGTTAAAATATAGCACTTCCGTATTATATCTTGTTTTTTCATAAAACACTTTGTCCTGGGCAGCAAAAAGTTGTTTTTTAATGGTTTTGTATGAGTCTGTATTGCCTTTGTTCTGAGACTGATCCAGTTTTGCAAATAATTTTGCAAGCTCTTTGGTCAAAGCCTCCTGAGATGTTTCAAGTCTCAGGGTGATTGTCCTGTCCAGAGGTGATTCCTGGGAAATCGCATGCTCCAAAACAGCGACTGCTTCTTTACTGGTTTTTTTTAACTTTACTAGTATTTCCTTATGCTCACTCTCTTTTATGCTATCTAATAATTGTGGCAGTAAATCCAACTTACTCTGGCAAGCGTTTAAAAAAAGTACTTTTGTGGTCTCAATCCTACCTTCAGACCTGTGCAGGCTTGAGTATCCACCAAAAACCACACTAAATAGAATAATTGCTGTTAAAACTAAAGAAAACCAAAAAAATTGCAACCATTGCTTACCCATGAACCACTCCTTTTATAATAAGATACTATTACTCATTTGTGCAGCATTTATCCTAAAGTCTTATCAGGAAGATAGTCTTTAGTCAAAACTAATATTTTAACCGGGCATAATAGGTTGTCTTTGATGCTTTAATAGCGTCATTCAAGGTTAGTATCCCATTACTGTTTAAAATCGGAAGTAATTTTAAAAATATCTCTGCTGTTGCAATGGCATCCCCCAGGGCAGTGTGTCTACCAATAATGTTAACACCCAACCGCCTTGCTATGCTTTCCATATCGTGCCGTTCATGGATGGGATGAAGCACAGCAGACAATAAAAGCGTATCAACCACAGGATTTAAAAATTTAATATCTGTGACTTTTTCTTTAACCTTGAGCATTTTCATATCAAAGGCAATATTATGACCCAAAAGAACAGTCTCTGATACAAATTGTTGAAAGACAGGCAGAACCTCAGTAATATTCTTTTTTCCTGCCACCATTTCATAATTAATACCATGTATTTTATAAGATTCAATGGGAATATCTCTTTTAGGATCGATTAATTCTTCAAAAATATCCTGATAAAAAATCCTGTTGTTAACAATCCTTACCGCAGCGATGGAAATAATCTCATCACCACCTGTCGGGTTCAAACCAGTTGTTTCTGTATCAAAAACTGTATAGGTGATCTTATCTAATCTGGTATCTAAAAGATCAATATTATCATCATCTATTTTAAAGAGATCAAAATCATAAAATTCCGGCCTGCTTTCTGTGATAACAGGTGCTCGATGTTTTCTCTTCAGGGGAGCCTTCAATTCAGCATTAGCAATAATGTTAATCTTTGAACATTGATCTTTATTATCTGAAATGACCTGTAATTCGGCTTGATTCTGTTTTAGAACATAAAACAGACTGGGAAGAGCATTGATTCGCATTGAGAGTATATTCTCAATGCGGTGTTTAGCAATGAATTTTCCCGTCCATGTGATTTCAAAAACAACAGTCTTCTTACCTGGAAAGCTTAATAAATTAAACTCTTTTATTTGGGTAAAATCAGATAAATTTTTGATTAAAAACACAAAAGCTGCGGTAAATGAGTAGGTATCAGCTATAATTCTACTGCTACTATTTCTATTTTCAAAAATTATTTCAATCCCATGTAAGGATTTAGCCCTTAACTGGATAGTTTTTATAAAATAGGGCAAAAAAAGCTTTGTAAGGGGAAGATGTGTGATTATGGAATCTAGAATGATTTCAGACATCTCTTCATACTTATGTATTATCTTCTTATCAGAAAGATCTTTTTTAAGAGATAAAAGATGTTTATAAGTAATATCATACTGGTTAATTCTATCTGTTACATCCTGAAACATTAGTATGAATCCGGTGATCTGTCTTTTTTTATCAAGCATGGGAATCGTTTCAATACTAATCAGATGACCTGTAATTATAGGAGTGATAAAATACGATCCAACGCTTTGTCTGCCATTATTCAGGCGTTCTTCTATTTCATCTATGGCATGGACAACCAATTCTTTATCAATTAAATGGAAAACCGACCTGCCAAGCCCGATAAAATGCTTTGCTGCTTTTAAACTTGCACCCTGAGTAAATGTTTCTTTGGCAATGGAATTAAACAAAAGAATTCTACCGTTATTATTGCAGATAATTACTCCCTGAGGGAGTTCAGCCATGATTGCAGCAAGAAGATTTTTTTCTTTTTCAATCCTTTTCCTTGCAACAAGAATTTGTTCAGTAATATTTTTATTCAGATTCTCAAAAAGATCTGCAAAATCATTAATAACAATAGATAAGCTCTTAATGTCCCTTACACCTTTTAATTCCAATCGATGGGAAGGATTTGATGAATAAATCATAGATGCTTCTGCAGAAATTTTTTTTACAGGTTTGATATAGATTTGATATATAATTTCAAGTCCGGCAAAGGCTACAAAAGTCCAGATAAAAAAAACAGTGATAAGATATATTGGATGGTCCTTCTCAATGGAAATAACTGCAAGAGCCTGCTCTTCATTTAATACCCTAAAGAAGAAAAACAGAATACCGCCTGTAATGGCCAATGTTACAAAAAGAGTGGCAAAAACAAATTTCCAGTATCGATTGGTCTGCTTCATATTATCTATTATCTTATCAGTGTTATCAAAAGACAAGAAGAATTCCAAATGTAAAACACCATCTGGAATTCTTCTTTTATAAATTACTGCTTATTAAGTGTGATTAGCCCCACCATCCCCAGCCAAAACTGGCCACCCAAATGATGGAAAAGGCAATTGTTACAATTAAATATATATCTTCTTTTGCCATGATATGTCCTCCTTAATTATTAAAATAACAATCTAAGCTACTGCATCTGCCTCTTTGGTTACATCCAGAGTTTCTTCACCAGCACGCCTGATTTGCTCGTCAGATGTTGTAGACATTTCAGCTTTAAAACAAACAGCCCACATCATCACAATACCAACAATCCACCAGACAATCTGCCATGACCAGAGTGCAGGAAATCCGCAAAAACTAAATCCAGTATTACCCCACATTACTCCTGGTCCAAGAGCAAAGAAATACCATATAGGAACAAGAATCTTCAGTGCGTTACGCCATTTCTGGGCGCTTTCAGAAGGTCCGTCAATACTGTTAAGCCATTCTCTCACTTCTTTCTGTCGTTCATCAGTTTCTGCAGTATTTTTAAATCCAAGCCCGCGGCAGCTATATGCCACGACAAAACCTGCAAAAAGACCCCAAAATGCTGTATGCATTGATAATGGAGATCTCCAGACAAAAAAGGTCAGCATGTTTACAATAATACCGACAAAAAGGCCGAGAGCTGCACCAATGCTTGGAAATTTGAATCCCCAGTGGACACCAACAAGCATAAGGTACATAATGGTTCCAAAGGTGGTTGCAAACCCTCCAAGTATTACGATGGCATCTGATGATGTCAGACTGACTATAACAGCGGCTACAGTTAATAATGTTGCCATAACACGGTTAGTCCAGATCTGCTCTGCATGACTACCTTTCTGTCCTCTTACATATCTCCACCATACATCTCTCTGGATGATGGTTCCGCCGGTCCCGATATAAGGAGCTGCTGTAGAATGAATAGCTGCAATAGCGCCAAGGAAAACAAGACCAAGAACAGGCCCTGGTAAAAATTGAGTCATTAACTTAGGAACAACATCTCCATTATTGACTATTTCCATTACTCCTTGTATTTCGAGTATTTTAGCACCCATACCCTGAAAAGCTGAGAAGAAAAACAGACAGATACCAACAATAAATGTTGACATAAAAACCTGCTGCCATGCCAGAGGTTTTGGGTTTGCAATACCAAAGTTCCAAAGAATAAATGCAGGTGATGACTGAATACCCATAAGAGCAAACATATAGGTCAGAATCATAACTGCAGTCCAGCCTCCGCCAATACCCCAGTTAATCAACCTTGGTACCTGCATATATTTTTCATCAAGAGTCCCTAAAGAAGCGACCATACCAGACCATCCGCCAATAAGGTCTGATGTCACAACAAAATATCCCAGAAGCATAATACCGATTACAAGGAGCAGGAATTGAAGAACACCAACCCAGGTACTTGCCTTTAATCCACCGGTTACAACATAAAACCATACAATAAAGGCCATAAAAATCAGACCCCAGAATGGATCTATGCCTGCTACCCAATAAAATAGTTTTGATGCTGCAATAAGCTGGATACCAGAATAAAAAATTGAATATAAGAGTGCTGCAAGCACAGTCAACCAGCGGACGACCTCATTATTATAGTAATATGCAAACATATCGCCCGGGGTTATAAAGCCATACCTTTTACCCATGAGCCAGTTTCTTTTTGCAAAAAAGGCCCCGGTAATTGGAATAGTCAAAACATAGAACGAGGCAAATGCATATGCAAGCCCCACCTTCCAGATCAAACCTGGATGCCCTACAAATGTCCACCCGGAAAAGGATGCAGCGGTTGCTGCCATTAAGAATGCAATAAATGGAATAGAACGTCCTGCAATTCCATAACCCGAAGTAGTTTTTTCAGTAAAGAATCCTCTTAAGCCCCACCAGAAGCAGTAAATAATATATATTCCCAATAATAGAAATACCCAAGTTTTCGGTTCCATAAAAATTTTCCTCCTAAATCATCTTTGCTTTTCAGTTGATCTGATTACTCCCATGATTATCATAAATATATGAATCAACAGAGCATATGTAACACCACCTCCTTTTTGTGCTTAAAAACTTTTGATCTGGTTAATATTATATTCATTGTAGCTAAACATTATTAAAACTTTGAGTTAAGCCTTTTTCCCATATCCAATTTTGCCAAGAGATTCTTCAATTTCATCCAACGAAGCAGGGTCATCTATGGTAGCAGGCAATTTCCATTCTTTCTTATCTGCAATGGAACGCATTGTTCCCCTTAAAACTTTCCCTGATCTTGTTTTGGGGAGACGTTTGACAACGGTTGCAATTTTAAATGCTGCAACAGGTCCTATCTGCTCTCTAACCCTTTGAACTACTTCTTTTATAATCTCATCATGATCTTTTGTTACCCCTGCATTTAGCACTAAAAGCCCAAGAGGGATCTGTCCTTTAAGCTGATCCTCAACTCCCATTACAGCGCATTCTGCCACATCAGGGTGTCCTGAAATAGCCTCTTCCATACCTCCTGTGGATAATCTGTGACCTGCAACATTAATGATGTCATCTGTCCTTGCCATGACAAACACATACCCGTCGGAATCAATAAATCCGGCATCAGCTGTTTCATAATACCCGGGGAAAGTCTTAAGGTATTTTTCAATATAGATTTGATCTTTTTCCCAGAGAGTGGGCAGGCTTCCGGGAGGCAGAGGCAATTTTACTACAATGGCACCGATTTCACCTGGAACCATATTCATTCCATCGGGGCCAAGCACTTGAACATCCCATCCCGGTGCTGCTTTGGTGGGAGAGCCCGGTTTGACTTCAAATTGATGCAATCCAACACAATTTGCTGCAATGGCCCAACCTGTTTCTGTCTGCCACCAGTGATCAATCACCGGGATATTCAGGCTGTTTTCTGCCCAGGATAAAGTATCAGGATCAGTCCGTTCCCCTGCAAGAAATAAATACTTAAAACTTGAAAGGTCGTAATTTTTCATCAGTGTTGCTTGTGGATCTTCACGTTTAATAGCTCTAAACGCTGTCGGAGCTGTAAACAGGGTATTGACTTTATGCTCAGAGATTACACGCCAGAATGCGCCAGCATCAGGTGTACCTATAGGTTTACCCTCAAACAAAATCGTTG